>DAOUES010000097.1:0-10255 GCA_034430335.1 Anaerolineae bacterium
GATCATGAAGTATTTCCCGTTTGCTCTGGCATAGATCATGCCGTCGGCGTCACGCAGATCGCTTTTGCCTTCCCAGTACCGGCCTTTGTCGACGGTCGGGTAGGCGGTGGCGAGATAGGTTTTCCCGACTTTCACCGGCCTGACGTAGCGGACATTCAGTTCGGCGGTGAAGGCCATCCTGCCGGTTTGCAGGGCAACCGGCCAGCCGGTCAGTTCGTCGAATAGTGCGCTGATCACCCCGCCATGAACGATGTCGAGGTAGCCGGTCTGGGTGTGGTCGGGCGTAAAATCGGCGTATACGTGCCCGGCGTTTCTGGTGTAGAACCGGATGCGCAGCCCGCGTGGATGCTGCTGGCCGCAGATGAAACAGTCATCATAGGTTGGTAGATACTGCCGGTGGTTGTCCATGTTGTTGATCCTTTCTTTGTCGTACTGAACGGTCGGTATGTGTTTTGTTCAAATAAAAAGAGTGTGGTTTCACCGCCCGTTTCCATATGGGCACTGTGCGACGCACTGCGAGCAGATGTGGAATGTGTGCTCGTCGAATGCGTTGATGCTCATATAGCGGGCGGCGGCCTTTTTGTCGCGCAGCCTGATTAGCGCGAACCTGAGCTTCGACATTGCCGGAGTCCGTGCCGTGTAACTCAGGCAGGTCATGATCTTGACCTGCTTTCGCTCAGGCATGATCGCCTTGACCGGGCAGACATCGGCGCAGATTCGGCAGTCAGGCGGGCAGCCCGGTTCATCGCTTTCCGGGTGGCGGATCGCGGGCAGAGAGGCGGTCGTGAGCAG
The DNA here is from genome assembly GCA_034430335.1 of Anaerolineae bacterium. Taxonomy (GTDB): domain Bacteria; phylum Chloroflexota; class Anaerolineae; order Aggregatilineales; family UBA3940; genus JAFGOY01. The sequence continues at coordinate 793 of DAOUES010000097.1, forward strand.
GCCGCCCAGCATCAATCTCGACCCGTACCGGGAGTGCAGCAGCAGCCCGTTCTTCCCGATCACCCCGATCCCGGCGATCTCGGCCATCCGGATTTGATTCACATAGCCGACGACCGAGCCTGCCTCGTTCACGCCCAGCGGCATACAGCCATAGATCGGGAGCGCCCGCGCCCCGTTTTCTTCCAGCAGAGCCGAAAATCGCAGGGCCAGCGTATCGAGCCTCCGGTACAGCAGGTTCTGGGATCGCCAGATAGTTTCCAGCGGGTAGGATGCCGTCCGGTACACGTCGCGGGGGACGGGAATCCCGAATACGACCAGGCTTTGCGTGCCGGGCAGGAAATCGTCAGGCCGGTAGCCGGGCGGCTCGTCGATCATTTCCGCCGCCGGGCCGATGCCAAAGACTGCGACATTTTCATCAATTGCGATTCTCAGCATTTCATCGGCGATCATGTCGGTTTCCTTTCGCCGTTGTCTCGATTATGTTGAATACTGAACGTTCGGTATGTATCATGTGCAAAAAAATATATACGTCGCAGCCGTATTATGGTTGCAAACTTGAGATCGCCATTTCCTTCATCGCATCCATCAAGTCGGTGTATTCGTCGAGCGCCACCCCGGAAATCAGGCTGATGCAGTTCCCGCGCATCATGGCGACGATGTTCAGCGCGATCATGCGCGTGTCCAGGTCGGCGCGAATCTCGCCGTCAGCCTGTCCCTTCTCGACAATCGCCTGGACGAACTGCGCCAGTTCGCCGTAGATGGCTTCGAGCTTGCCGGTGAATTTCGCTTCCTCGCCGCAGGCGTTCGAGAAGATGCCGAGCATCAGCAGGCAGTAGGTATTGTTCTTCTGGATCAGCCGGGCGTGAAGTTCGAACATCGCGGCGATGCGGTTCAGGGCACCCTTTTCCCTGACCACGACCCGGCCAACTTCCTTACCCCAGTTCTCGCGCAGCGCCTTGACGACGGCCAGGAAGAGCGCCTCCTTGTTTTCGAAGTGATGGTACAATGCGCCTTTGGTCAATCCGACCGCCCCGGCGAGATCGGAGATCGAGGTGCCGTCGTACCCTTTACAGGTAAAGAGTTCTGCTGCCGCCTGGATGATCTGCTGGCGGGTTTGCTCCGATTGAATCTGCTTCTGCGTTTTTGTCATCGCGCACTTCGAATACTGAACGGTCGGTATGTGTACGGGACAATGATAACGGTTCCCGGTGGGATTGTCAACCCTGGTGCCTGGTGGAGTCCCCTGTTTGGGTTGGTCTGTTTTTAGAACCTGAACACGATTCGAAACGCTGATCTCCCCCAATTCTGGGGGAGATGGCCGACGTAAGTCGGTCAGAGGGGGTTAACTTTTATCTCTTCCTTTGCGTCCTCTGCGATCTCTGCGGTGAGCTTTTCCCTGCTCCTACTGGCTATCCGCTGCGGATTTTGCTACACTGGCATCCGTGAAACATTCAAGCCGAAACCTTAGCATATTTCTGATCGCCGTCCTGGTGATTACCCTGGCAGCCTGCGCCGCCGAACCCGCCGACGACACATTCGTCGTCGCCGAGCTGTTCGCCACGCCGGGCAAGGCCCTGGCGACGATTGAACTCTCGCCGACCCCCTCGCCGACCGCCACCGTGCCCAACTACCCGACCGAAACCCCGGCGGCGACCCTTCCCCTGCCGACCGTCGTCGTGCTGGCTCACCCGACCATGCCGCTCAGTACCCCAGGCTCGACGCCCACCCGTGAGTCCGACCGCGAGTCCGATGTCACCGATACGCCCGCCCCGACCGAGAAGGTCTGCGACGAGCCGGGCAGCCATTTCAAGAAGGTGCTCAAAAAGACCGAAGGCGCTGCCGAGATGCTGGGCTGCGCGCTGGGCGACCCGATCACGGTGCAGGGATCGTACCAGCCCTTCGAGCACGGCTTGATGTTCTGGCCGAGAGGCACCTCCGATGTCTACGTGCTGGCCGAAGGTGCGATCCAGGCGGGCCAGCGCACCGATACCTGGTGGCTTTTCCCCGATATCATCCCGGAGGGCGCGCCGGACAGCGACCCAAGTATTGTGCCCCCCGAAGGGCTGCTCCAGCCGGAGCGCGGCTTCGGCTATGTCTGGCGCAGCAACGCCTTCATCCGTGACAGCCTGGGCTGGGCCAATCACTACGAAATCCCCTACGACAGCCGCTGGCAGATTTTCGAGAACGGCTGGATGTTCACCGGGCCGGTCGGCGAAACGACTTATATCCTCGTCGCGCAGGATGATCCGCCTTTCACCACCGGTATCCACTTTGGGGGTAGGGAGCCGTAGGTGCCAGCGGCGGATCAATCCAGTGAATCAAAACGACCGCGTATCGACGCGGTCGCTGTGCTTTTTCGAGGATGCTTTCGTCAATTCACGGTGATCGTGCAGGTGCCCGAATACGGCCCCCAGGTGGCGGTCAGGGTATGGGTGCCGGGGGTGAGGGTCACCGCGCCGCCTTCGACGACATCTCTCTTGCCAGCTGCAAAGTTTTGATAACCACCTTCATCAAAACCTCTTCCAATTACATAAAACACCGCATTATATTGAACGCCGTCATAAGTAAAAACAGCGGAGTATGTGTTGCCATGCTCGCGGGCCGCTTCCTCTGTGTCAAATGCGTGAACTTCTAGGGCAAAATGCAGCGTGTCTCCGGTGGAAAATACCGGCGCGATAGCGGCTCTAGCCTGCGTATCCCAGGCTGAACAGGCGGCAAGCCCACCAAGCTGTAAGCTGTAGTGTACATGCAGTTCGTAGCGGGCATCTTCGGGTTCTCGTGTTGGTTTTGGTGTAGGCTCTTCGGTGGGAGTTGGTGCTGGTGTGTCGATCGGTTCTTGCGTCGCAGTCGGTTCGGGTGTTGCGGTTGGCTCTGGGATGGATGTCTCCGTCGGTAGGGGTGTTTCGGTTGGTGCTGCGGGCGGCTCGATCTCGGCGTCGGATTGGCTTTCTTCGCCTGTTACGTCCTGTACGCGGACATCCTCATTTCCAGGTGGGGCGGTCGCATTTACCGATGTACAGGATGTGCAGGCCAGCAAAAAGAGCATCGACAGACTGATCAGAAAAACCCTCTTCATTATTGATTATCTCCCGACTATTGAATCAACTACACGAATTATAATAGAAAACGGCCTGGGTACCACAGGCCGTTTGAGTACAAGCAAAGTTGTTGAGCGATATAAATAACGGCGAAAACAAACTCACTTCTTCTTCATCAGCGTCATCAGGGCTTCCCAGCCGTCTTTTGCCCCGGTCCGGACGACGGCGGCCCGCAGCAGCCGCGAGCGGCGCGGCTCAGGCATCCGGTCGATCAACTTCAGCGGGTTGACGAATTTGCGCAGCGGTTCGGCGGCAGGGTCTTTGATGATCATCAGGATCGTTTCGTCGTCAAGTTTGGGCGTTAATCGCCGCCAGACTTCCCGGTCGCCGTCCCTGCGCCGGGTGACCAGCGCCTCGTAATAATATTCGCGAAACTCCTCGGAGATTCCCTCCCGACCGGCAAACGCTCCCTCGGCGATGTTTGGCAGCAGGCTGATCATCGCTGCTGTTGCCGTCGAAGCCGGGTCGGTCGCCAGCAGGTCGATCATCGACATCATATAGTCTTCGCTGTATTGTCCCATCCGGCTGAACATCGTGCGCAGCACGCCCACGAGACTGTTGCCCCGGTCGGAAGGATTCAATCGAGAGAATGCGGCAATGACTTCTCGTTGACCGTCTGGGGTCAGCTCGGTATTGAGCATTAACGTGGTCAGTGCCCGCGAGTCGAGCGTTGCGAATCTATCTTTGGCCGGTTCTCCGATCCCGTCTTTTCCCTGGTAGGGACTGTTGGAGTCAAACACGCCCGGTATACCTCCCCATTTTCTACCTGGACAGGAACGAAAATAGTCTGTAATGACAATGGGTCTCGTTCAGTATAAGGGTAGTTGCCCGATCTACACAACCTCGCCGCCGCTTTATTCAGGAACTTTTCACAAAGTGGCCTGATTTGGGAGGGGGGTCGGCGGACCACCGGGTATTTTAGTTTGGCCCCAGGTGATAGCCTATGATCCTGGCGATCAGGTCATGCTGGCACGCTTCACAATATATCACGCCGCTGACGATCTCCTGGCGGGCAAAGGCCAGCGCTTTTTGAGGCGTCCCGGTATAGCGCATCGCGCACTGATTGGTGCAGTAGACATTGCCGTCCTCGCTGATCGCGATGTCCTCGCGGGCGCTGTCGGGGATGTCGAACAGCATCCCGATATGGTTGGCGAAAGTGTGCTGCATTGCCAACTGGCGCAAAGACTCCGACTCGATGACGTCGAACTGGCGGGTCGAGACCAGTGAGAGCATCCCCCGGTGGCTGATCCCGATCACCTCTTCGGCGCGGGCGGTTCCGGTTGGGCGGTCGTCGTGAACGGGGAGTTCGGTCAGGCACAGGTCAAAATGAGGATGGGTGGCCTGCCAGGGTTCGAGCGTGACCGTTTCGACGAAGCGTGTTGCCAGGATGTGATCGCGGTCGTCGTCCAGGCTGCGACGGATCATCCAATCGATATCGGCGTAGGGAGTGCCCGGCGGCGAGCTGGGGATGGCCCACGCGCCAAATACACGGATCGACGGTAGGGGATCGAACTGGCCGGGGGTTCCCAGGTGTCTGCGGACCAGTTCGTAAATATCTTCGATAGTTTGCAGGAGCAGCCTGGCGCTGTTTTGATCGACGCCGGGCGTCCAGGTCATAGAGACATAGGTGCGACGCATCGTGCCCTTCCTTTGGCTACTTCTCCAGTCTAGCATGAGCAGAGACGCGGTTCAATGGGTTCGAACGGGAATTGCATCACAATAGGCTTACAACGGGGGAGGGAAAAAGGTGTTTGCCCGGCGATCTCCTGCCGGGCATCGACGTTGTTTTCGCTGCGTGAACCGTTCAGGCTGCCCCCGGCACCCACCCGTAGCGCGTATCGTGATCCGGCGTCGTAGAAACACAGCGCTGCCCTGATCGCCCCCTGTGGGGGAGATGTCTCCGCAGGAGGCAGAGGGGGTGCTTCTCCACGCCCAAAACCGAACCTTCTTGCCGCTCAATCCTTCTTTGGCAGCGGAATCAGCGGCTGGACGAGCGTGTCTTCGAGTTTCTGGAGGCGCGCTTTGATATCGTCGAGCGTGTCATAGAACGGCGTATCGGCGATCTCAAGAGTGATCGGCACCTCGAAGTAAACGGGGATCGCGGTGTAGATGTGGAAAGCCTGGTCGATCACGACGTCCTGCTCAAACTTGACCGGGATTTCTGTTTGAATGGGTACGTCGAGGACGATTTCACCGAAAATCCCGGCGTCGACCGGCACGCTGACCACCGTATCAACCGGGAGAACCTGGTCAACAGTAATCGGGATCGTCTCGTTAAGGGGCGTGTCGGTGTCGATGATCATCGTCTCGTCGACGACAATGGTCGTCGAAAACGACTGCGTTTGCAGATTCTCGATGACGGCAATCGAATCGGCGACGGCCTGCCCTGCGGCGTCGCGGGCGTTCAACATTTGGCGGAATAACACTACGTTGAACAGCATCGACAGGGTGACCAGCAGCCACAGCGCCAGGTAGCCAAACGGCCACTGGCGCGGTTCTCTGTCTTTTTTGCGTCCATCCCTGATCGGCATGTCCAGTTTTGGGGCTTTGGTGGAAAAGGTCTGTTGAGTCTTATCGTCGTTCATGATCATCTCCTATCCGGTTGGTCTGTTACTCCAGCATACTACACTCACTGGCGTCGATCTGCCAGTGGCCGTGACGAAAAAAAACCCTTCGCTCAAGCGATGGGCAGACTGTTATGGATGTAAGTTGTAGGATTGTGTACAGACCTACCCCAGGGCGGGCCAGCGCAGAATGAGCAGCACGGCCAGGATCGCCAGGTTGATCAGGACGCCGATTCCTCCCTTGTCATGCAGCTTCTGTGCCACGCCATCCCAGAGAAGGATATAGACGATGCTGGAAAATATCGCCGCCCCCGCGATCACCGGGCGCGACCACGCCTGCTTGAGGAATATCCCGATCCCGCCTCCGACCAGGAAGAGGATGATGGACAGCGCCAGGAAAACCGTGCGCCCGTATTTGGTTTCGATGAAAAACAGCGACCAGCCGACGATGACCAGTCCGACGATCATCGACAGCAGTCCGGCGTTCCAGAACGTGGGAAGGATTGTGAAGGCATCTTCCGTTCCCTTCGGCCAGAACTGCTGGGCTTCTCCTATCGCGTGAATGAAAAGGGTGCCGGTCGGTTTGTTGCCCTGCAAGAATTCGAACAGGCCGTGATTGGCCCCGGAGATGCCGAACAACACGCCGAGGGTCGTGACGATAACGCGCGTCGCGTTTAGATTGTCGAAAGAGGATCGCTCTTTCGCCGGTGCGTCTTGCGTCATTAGTTGAGTCCTCCTTGTGAAGAATGCCGGGTAATCTCTGCGAGAACATTGGGCAGTTCGGCAAGGGGGATGAGAAGAGGTAAATGGATAGCTCTCGACGGCACAAGCATACCAGAACATTCCGCGAAACTCAATTCGATCCCGTCCTGCGGCTGCGTGCGGCGTTCAGGCATGGGGGCGTCACAATAGTGTTACACCGCTGCCAGTCGACGCCTGACCCGTGTTGACTCGCTTTTCGGGCAGTTGTATACTAACCGCATCTTAGAATCTGCATATACAGTCGGTAATCGAGGGGCCGTCCGGTGCGCTCACATGCAGATGCCCAGGTGTCAGTCGTGTAAGCATGTAATGGTTGGACTATCCATCTACAATTAGGTTTGGAACAGGCCATGAAAGGTAATCTGAGGGATTTCAGCCCAACACAACTCCTGAGTCTGGTCAGCCTGGCAAAAAAAACAGGAACGCTGTCGGTCAACTATAAAGAAGGCGACGCGATCCTGTCTTTCAAGGACGGAAAACTGGTCTACTCGGCGATGGGGAAGGCCGATGGTTCGCTGGCGTCGATCCTGGCGCGGGCGGGGCGCATCTCTGAAAAGCAGGCGGGATCGCTTTCGCAATACGCCGCCAAAACGAGCGACAAGCAGTTGGGGCTGCTGCTGATTCAAAAAGGCTATATTACTCAGGAAGACATCGTCAAAAGCATCAAGCGCCATTCGCTGGCTTCCGTTAATAGTTTCGCGAACTGGAAAGAGGGAGCGTTTGCTTTTGACCCCGAAAAACAGCCCGACGAGGGCCGGATTACCGTTCCCCTCGACCTGGAGAACGTGATCATCCAGATCGCGCGGCTGCAAAAGAAAGACGGCCAGCTCGAAGAAGAGATCCCTAGCCTCGACATCGCGCTGAAGTTCACCAACCGGCCTAACGTCAAGCTTTCCGAATTACAGCTCAACAAAGACGAGTGGCGGGTGCTCAACTACATCAAGCCCGATAACACAATCCGGATGATTGCCAACAAGCTCAATATGAGCGATAAACAGGTCAGGCGTGTGATCGGCAGCCTGCGCGAGGCCGGGCTGGTCGAACTGGCCCATGCCCGCCGCCGGCCCGAAAAGCTCACCGAGCACGAAAAAGAGAAAAAGCGATCCAATGTCGTGCGGATCATCAACCGTTTGCAAAGCATTGGGGCAGAATCATAGGGATGGGCGAAAATCTTTCGCCAAGTTGACGTGACCAGGGGACAGAACAGTCCCCGTTCTTTTGAGGTCGCCTGACGCCGCGTAAGAGAGTGAGGAACGATGCAAACACAAACCGTTAAAATGGTGGTCACCGGTCCATTCAGCTCCGGCAAGACTCAGTTTGTCCAATCGATCAGCGAGATCGATGTCGTGGCAACGGAACGGACCATCTCTACCGAAGAGGAGCGCATAAAGGATCAAACCACCGTCGCGATGGACTTTGGCCGGATCACCATCGACGACGATCTGATCCTCTACCTCTTCGGGACGCCGGGGCAGCGCCGGTTTGATTTCATGTGGGAAATCCTGGCCCAGGGAATGCTGGGGTTTGTTGTGCTGGTCGATTCGGCCCGCCCGGAGACGTTCCGCGAGGCCCAGTCGATCCTGGAGACCTTCCGCGCCTACGCGCCGACTCCTTACGTGGTCGCCGCCAACAAGCAGGACCTGGATGATGCCTGGGCGGTCGATGACCTGCGCGTGGCACTGCGTCTCGACGATGACATCAAGATGCTGCCCTGTGTCGCCACCAGCCAGGAAGATGTGAAAGCCGTCCTGCTGGAACTGCTTTACAGTATTCTGGAAGAAATGGAACAGGACTGAGCCATCCAACATCCGGTGGCGGCGCATCGAATAAGCAGGAAGACACTGGGCACAGCTTTACCGGGAGGCAAATGTGCCAACACTAGTCACAAACCAGGGAGTTGTCCATTACGAGGTGGTCGGATCAGGCCCGCCGGTCATTCTGATTCATGGCTGGACTCAGGCGTGGAATACCTGGCGCTCGACCATCGAGACCTTCCAGGATGAGTACCGGATGTATGCCCCTGACCTGTGGGGCTTTGGCGAATCGGACAAGGAGCGACTAGAGACGTTCACCGTCCCCGACTTCATCGACCTGATCGCCGATTTTATGGACGCGCTCGGAATCGCCCAGGTGCCGATCATGGGGCACTCGATGGGCGGCACCACCGCCCTCGGCGTGGCGATGAAATACCCGGAGCGCGTCAGGAAGGTGGCGGTTGTCGGATCGCCGATCAACGGGGAGTCGTTGAGCTTCTTCCTCAAGCTGGCCGGGACGCGGCTGGTCGCCAGCGCGATGCTGGCCGGGGAGAATACCCCGCTGCTGCGGACGTTCATCCGGCTCTGGTCGCCCTTCGTTTCCCGGCAGAACCCCAACCTGTTTTACGACATGACGATCAAGAACTCCGAGGGCTTCAACGTCGATTCGTTCTTCAGCAGCATCCGCTCGCTGCGGCTGACCGATTTCACCAGCGATGTCGAGCAGATCAAAATCCCGGCGATGGGGATTTATGGCCTGCGTGACGTGATCGTCATGCCCAGCCAGTTGAAGGTCTTCAACCAGCACGTGCCGGGCGGGATCGGGATTGGCGTCAAAGACGCCGGGCACTTCGTGATGTGGGATCAGCCAGACGAGTTCAACGAGGCGTTCCGCCGGTTCATGGCGCTGTGATCCGGTCGACGTACTTCGACAATGGGTGCGTTCCGGCGCACCTTTTTGATTCCCGGATTTGGCCGTATATATTGGTGCCGATTATTTAAACAAATCGGAACTAAAAAAGTTCTGCTGCCCTTGTCCGGGTCCCGGGAGATTGAACTGTCATTCCGGGTGACCGCCGAAGTTGGAGGCTTCCTTATTGTATTCACCTGCCGCCATGATACAATGATAATGGATCGATTCGCCTCAGTAGGGAGTAGGAACGATGGCAGACGACCAACAAATGGATACGATGGGCCGTTTCTTCAAACTCATGAATAGATACCTGATGGTGCCCATGTGGCGCTTGGGGTTGGGCAAGTTGATCAATATGTGGCCCGACGTGTT
>DAOUES010000098.1:0-3292 GCA_034430335.1 Anaerolineae bacterium
CCGGCCAAAGGCAAGGACTTTGGGACGACCTTCGGCCCGGCACTGGTCAGTCCCAGAGAACTCGAAGACAAACAGGTCGATGAAGGCCCCGGTCTGCGCTATGACCTGGAAATGATCGCCAGGGTGAACGGCGAAGAGCGTTCGCGGGGCAACTTCGCCGATATCCACTGGACATTCACCGAGATGATCGCCCGCGCCTCGCAGAACGTGATGCTCCACCCCGGCGAGGTGATCGGTTCCGGGACAGTCGGGACGGGATGTCTGCTTGAAGCAGGCGCGGCGGACACCGGGGATTGGCTCAAGCCGGGCGATTGGGTCGAACTGGAAGTCGAACGCCTCGGACGGGTAACGACAGAGATTTTGCCACCAGACCAGGCGGGATAACGCCGGGAGATCGCTGCTTGCCGTCCGGTTGAACACATCGTACAATCACACCGGCTCGCCAAACACAAGGAGGAATCAGGCGCTATGCAGGGCGTTTATATCTCCAACCATCCACTGGTAAAGCACAAGCTAACCATTCTTCGTGATAAGAGCACTAATTCGACTCAGTTCCGCCAGATTGTGAGGGAACTCGCTATTCTGCTGTGTTACGAAGCCACCCAGGATATGGCCCTCGAACCCAGGCCGGTCGAAACCCCGATGGGACAGACCGAAGGAGCCGAATTGAAGGAGCGGATCGGCCTGGTTCCGATCCTGCGGGCCGGGCTGGGGATGGTCAACGGGGTGTGGGAAATGATGCCCTCAGCCGAGGTCTGGCATATCGGCCTCTACCGGGATGAAGAAACACTGCGCCCCGTCGAATATTACAACAAGCTCCCCGTCGATCCGACCGTCCAGGTCTGCCTGATCCTCGACCCGATGCTGGCGACCGGCGGTTCGGCGGTGGCAACCGTGAATATACTAAAGGATTGGGGAGCACGCCGGATCAAATTCGTCGGGCTGATCGCCGCGCCCGAAGGCGTCAGCACGTTGCATGAAGCTCACCCTGATGTTCCCATTCATATCGCCGCCATCGACGAGCGGCTGAACGACATCGGGTTTATCGTCCCCGGCCTGGGTGATGCAGGAGACAGGCAGTTTGGAACAGGCTAACAACCAACCCTTTCCATTGGGTGTCTTTGCGATCACTTTTGGCGTGGCGTTTCTCCTTGCGCTGATTCTGACACCGCTCTCACGGTGGCTGGGTGAAAAATGGGAAATCGTCGCCGTCCCCGGTGGCCGCCGCCAGCACTTGCAGCCGGTATCGAGGATCGGCGGGGCGGCGATTTACCTCGCATTCGCCGCCGCCGTGATCGTCTCGCAGCTTTTCGTCGTGAACCCGGCAGCGCCCGGATCGAACCTGCCGGGCAGCCTGACCGTCTACCGGTTCGACCCCAAAGAAGTGATCCGCCTGGCCGGGCTGCTGATCGGCGGCACGCTGATTTTCCTGGTCGGGTTATACGACGACTGGCGAGAACTGTCGCCGCTGCCCCAATACATCGCCCAGGTAATCGCCGCCGGGATCGCCGTCGGCTTTCTGATCTTCATCGAGTACGTGAATAATCCCTTCACCGGGCAGCAAACCCCGGATTTCCCCTACCTGGTCACGGCGACGATCAGCCTGTTCTGGCTCGGCCTGATGATGAATACCGTCAACTGGCTGGATGGGTTGGATGGGCTGTCAACCGGCGTCGTGGCGATTGCCTGCGTGGTGCTGTTCGCCAACGGCGTCTTCCGCCTCGATCCGCCGCAGCACAGCGTCGCCCTGCTGCCGCTGGCCCTGCTCGGCGCGACGCTCGGTTTTTTGCCGTTCAATTTCTCGCCAGCGCGTGTCTTCCTCGGTTCGTCGGGGGCGTTTTTCATCGGCTTTTCGCTGGGGGTATTGAGCATCATCGGCGGGGCAAAGATGGCGTCGATCCTGCTGGTGATGGGCCTCCCGCTGCTGGATGTCGCCTGGCAGATTTTCAACAGGCTCTCGAAAGGCAAGAACCCGGTTCAGGGCGACCGGGGACATCTGCATTTCCGGCTGCATGACCAGGGGTTCTCTCAGCGCCAGATCGTGATCGGGTACTACGTGTTTTGCGCTGCTTTCGGCGGGCTGGCGCTGTTCATCTCCTCGCGGCTCTACAAGCTGATCGCGCTGGCAGTGATGGGGGCGATCTGCCTGGCGGGGTTCATCTGGCTCACCCGGCAAGATAGCAAAGTAGAATAGGCCGCTACTTATACTCCAACTCGCGATTCAGCACCCGGCTGAAGATTACCTCCGAGAGGCTGATCAGGCCCATCATGAACAGATCGACCAGCAGCGCCGAGATAAACGCGAAACTCAACCACTTTGCCAGCCGCGCAAACGGCTCCTCGAGAAGGTAATTCAACACCACTCTAAGATCGAGGATCAGCAGGAAAATGGTTATCACCGCCACTGCCCCGGCCAGCAGCCACCAGTTGATCCGGTCATGCTCTTCGGGGAGCATCGCGTTGGCAATGGCGAAGATCAGGTAAAACCATAACCAGAAATCAGGGGCAGACATAAAGGTGTTGAACCCGGCAAGGATAGTCGGCAGGTCGCCGGTTGCCAGCGACGAAATCAGTGCTTCGGTATCGAAACGTGACCCACCGATCAGGCTGATCACCAGGATGCCGGTCACCAGCGGGATCATGCCGACCAGCGAAGCGCGGACGACATCGGTGTTTTTATCGATCTCCACCAGGCCCAGCCGGATCACGCCGCCGCGCTGCTTTTCAGGCCAGATGCGAAACTTCTTGATCTTGACGCGCAGCGCCTGGGCCAGCAGCCATTGGCTCAACTCGTGGAGCACCACCCCCGGCAGCAGCGCCAGGTAATAGATCAGCACGGCGGCCTGGGGATCATTGGTCAGCAGCAGTCCCAATCCCTGAACGTGCCGGTGAATCCAGCGTTCGACTCGAACCAGGGGCCAGATCGCTAAGGCGGCCAACAGCCAGGGCAGTAACCACTCAGGCATTATGCTGTCAATCCTTGACTATCCTGCATCAACCTGAAAGCATTATAGGGCACGGGGGCCTATCACTACAACTCATTACGATTCATGCTTGAAAGTAGTTGCCTGTAGGATGCAAAAAGGCGCACAAAAGTGCGCCCCTTCGCGTGAGTATCCAGGTGATTAGCTGCCCTTGACCTCAGCCGAGACACGAATGAGGGTGATGAAATCCTCGGCTTTGAGCGATGCGCCGCCGATCAACCCGCCGTCGACCTCCGGCTGCTGCATCAGTTCTTCGACGTTGGAGGGCTTCATGCTGCCGCCGTACTGGATGATCATCGCCTGGGCGA
>DAOUES010000099.1:0-10295 GCA_034430335.1 Anaerolineae bacterium
GCGTTATCCCGCCTGGTCTGGTGGCAAAATCTCTGTCGTTACCCGTCCGAGGCGTTCGACTTCCAGTTCGACCCAATCGCCCGGCTTGAGCCAATCCCCGGTGTCCGCCGCGCCTGCTTCAAGCAGACATCCCGTCCCAACTGTCCCGGAGCCGATCACCTCGCCGGGGTGGAGCATCACGTTCTGCGAGGCGCGGGCGATCATCTCGGTGAATGTCCAGTGGATATCGGCGAAGTTGCCCCGCGAACGCTCTTCGCCGTTCACCCTGGCGGTCATTTCCAGGTCATAGCGCAGACCGGGGCCTTCATCGACCTGTTTGTCTTCGAGTTCTCTGGGGCTGACCAGTGCCGGGCCGAAGGTCGTCCCAAAGTCCTTGCCTTTGGCCGGACCCAGGCCAACGCTCATTTCCTGGCGCTGCACATCGCGCAGGCTCCAGTCGTTCATGATCATATAGCCCGTGATGTAGTGGTTGGCTTCCTCCGGCAAAATGTCGATTCCCTGCTTCCCGATCACGCAGGCGATCTCCAACTCGAAATCGAGGTCGGTGCCGCCTGCGGGCATCGGCAGCGGCTGATCAGGCCCCAGGAGGGTGTAGGGATTGCCGTAGTAAAACACGGGAATATCGTACCACTCGCGCGGAACGGCTTTGCTGTGCTGCCTGAAAGACTCCTTGACGTGCTGCTCGAACCCATAAAAATCCCGCAGGCTGAGGATGTTGGGCAGCGGCGGCAGCAGGAAGACTTCACCGCGCGGATAGGCTACAGGCTGTCTCCCGGTGCCCTTTAGTCCCAGGCACTCCATGCCCGGCAGCAGGTCGATCAGCGCTTCGAGGTGCGGGCTGTCGTCGTCCCAGTTCCGCAGCAGCGCCAGCATGGAAGTCGGAAGCTCGCGGGCGACGAAGCCGCGCGCCCCCTGCGCCCAGGTCTGGGCAACCGCCAGGTCGATGATGCACTCCTCGCCGATCATGGCTCCCAGCTTGACGGAGAATGTCTCCGGCTCAATCGGCAGGTTGACATATGACACAAGTTTCATGGCAATCTCCTTTCTGTACAGAATACCAGACACTTATCAGGCCGGGAGGATGCACTCCGGGCTGTCGTTGGTTGGACTGTTGACAAGCGGCGTGACGGCATAGGCTTCCATCTCGCCGGGTGGATAAGGTTTCAGCAAATGATTCAATGCTTGCGGCTGCTTTTCGCCCGGATCGAGCCACTCGTCGTAGGCGTCGGGTGGCAGTATCACCGGCATGCGATCATGGATAGTCGCGAGCAGTGAATTGGGTGTTGTAGTGATGATGGTACACGAGAGGATTTCGTCCCCGTGTGGGGACTGCCAGCGCTCCCACAGGCCCGCCAGCGCAAAAGGGTCACCCGATTTCAATCGGATATACATCGGGGTTTTACCACTCGATCCGGGTTCTTTGCGCCACTCGTAGAACCCGTCGGCCAGGATCAGGCAGCGCCTGCGCCGGTAGGCGGCGCGGTAGGCAGGCTTCTCGGCGACCGTTTCCGCCCGCGCGTTGATCATCCGGCTGCCCATTTTCGGGTCTTTTGCCCAGGAGGGGATCAGCCCCCAGGTGAAGAAGTCGAGCCGCTGCTGCCCGTCATTGGCGATGACGGGCACCGGTTGGGTCGGCGAGACGTTGTAGCGCGGGGCGACCCGTACATCAGGTATGACCAGCCAGGGAAATACACCTGCCAGTTCGCTCAATTCAATTGTAAAGGTCATGCGTCCGCACATCGTCGTGATCCTTTTTCATAGGCGTTCAAAAAATCACCCGGTATACTCTCTTGATACAAATAGATAATGTCGACATCTCTATTTTAACGGATCAGTGCAAAAGCTATGACAGTTATTCTCGGTATTGAAACATCCTGTGACGAGACTTCGGCGGCGGTGGTCGTCGATGGGAAGGAAATCCGTTCAAACGTCGTCTCCTCACAGATCGATATCCATGCGCAGTATGGGGGCGTTTTCCCGGAGATTGCCTCCCGTGCGCATATTGAGCAGATTTACCCCGTCGTCGAGCAGGCATTACAAAAAGCCGATCTGACCCTCGATTCGGTGGATGCCATCGCCGTGACGCGCGGCCCCGGATTGGCCGGGTCGCTGGTGGTCGGCGTGAACATGGCAAAAGGGCTTGCGATTGGGCGCAAGCTCCCGATTGTCGGCGTGAATCACCTGGAAGGCCATATCTATTCACTCTGGCTGGCCGGGCCTGAGTATCGTTTCCTACCTGATGATACACCGGCAAATGCCGCCGGTGAAAGTTCCTCGATTGAATTCCCGGTGATCATCCTGGCCGTCTCCGGCGGGCATACCGAACTGGTGCTGATGGCCGGTCATGGGCGCTACGAGCGGCTGGGCGGAACGCTGGACGATGCAGCGGGGGAAGCCTTCGACAAGGTGGGCCGCCTGCTGGGGCTGCCTTACCCCGGCGGCCCGTCGATCCAGGCGGCGGCGGAGAAAGGAGACCCGGCGGCCTTTGACTTTCCGAGAGTATGGTTGAAAGGCAACCAGGGCGAACGAAATCATGACTTCAGCTTCTCCGGGTTGAAGACGGCTGTTTTACGTACCGTCCAGGCGATGATCCCTGGCTACGAACTGGATCAGCCATTACCCCCCGATTTTCCGGCGGCTGACCTGGCGGCCAGTTTCCAGGCGGCGGTGGTCGACGTGCTGGTCGGAAAGACGGTGCGGGCTGCACGAGAATTCGATGCCAGAGAGGTGCTTGTCGCGGGGGGCGTTTCGGCGAATGTGGCTCTGCGCACGACGATGATCGCACGTGCAGAACGACCGGTGCGCGTCCCGCCGCTGTCTCTGTGTACTGACAATGCCGCGATGATCGCGGCGGCTGGCTACTATCGCTTCAAGGCCGGTCAAACCAATGCGCTCGATTTCGATGTACGCCCGACCTGGCCCCTGACCGAAATCGGCTAGAAGTGCTCCTCCGGCGGTTCGGTGTGAATCGTCACACGGTGGATTGCCGGAAGCTCGCGCCGGACGTGTGTCTCGACGTTTTCCGCAAGGCGATGCGCCTCATCCAGCGGCATATTCTGATCGACGGTGCAGTGCATACTCAATGCGTAACCACCATCGGATTCGGGGCGTATTCCCAGGTCGTGCCAGTGATTATCCGGGTATATCTCGCGCGCCATCTTCAAGGCGCTGCGGGCCAGATCGTGGGCATCGGGCGCATAGTGTGGAATATCTTCGTGTGTGTGGAATGGCTCGATGTGGGTGACCACTCTCTTTAGTTCGGGGATCGCTTGCCGCAGCCGTTCCTCGAACTTCGACACGACGATATGCGCCTCCCCAACGCTTTGATCAGGTGGCACTTCGACGTGCATTTCGAGGGCCAGCCCCAGGTAGTTGGTAAAGGGGATCACTTCATGCACACCCAGGCCAAGTGAATCGGCTTCGGCACGGGCGATCAACGCATAGTCCTGGGGCGTCTCATCATGTATGGGTAAAAAATAAACCTGAATATCTTTCAGGCCGCTGAATTGTTTGTTGAGGGCAGTGCGGATTTCGCGGGCAATGTTGGCGCTGTGAGCGGCGGTGGTGGGCGCAGCAATTTCGATATCCAGGTCGAGGTGTATCTCATCGCGCGGGCCCCGGCTGCGAACACGCGCAACCCGGTCAACGCCTGGCACCTTCTGAACGATGGCGGTTACAGCGCTTTCTTCCAGCGCAGCCCGGTCTACCAGAATATCGACCGAGGGACGCAAAACGCGCCAGGCCGCCCGGCCAATCAAAACGACGACTGCCAGTGCTGCCACCGCGTCGATCCACCCCCAGCCTAACCGGACGGCAACCAGGCTGGCAAGCACGGTCAATGAGACAAAAATATCGCTGCGAGTATGCTCCGCATCGGCTACCAGTATTTCTGATCCCAGCTTCTTACCTATTCGCCTTTCATAGGTAGAGACGGCGATGTTGATGATCACGGTGCAGATCATCACGATAAAGCTGGCTGTCGTGACCTCAGGTGTCGTGCCTTCACGGAGACGACTTACTCCGGCCTTACCGATCTCCCAGGCTGTCAGGATTAGCGAACCGCCGATCAGCATGGTTGCGAGCGTTTCAAAACGGCGATGCCCGTACGGGTGATCACTATCTGGTGGGCGAGCGGCGATTGAGGTGGCGACCAACCCGATGACATTGGATGTTGCATCCAGTGAAGAGTGAACGCCGTCGCTGATCATCGCCAACGACTGCGTGAGCAATCCGAAAATGATTTTTGCCAGGGCGACGGAAAGGTTTGCGACCATTGTCCAGATCAGGACGCGGCGCACGCCGGACTGCCGGGATGTGTCGGTCAAAGCGGTTTTCCTTGTCGAATCAAATTGTAGTTTGGCATAGTCTATCAGGCCGCCGGCTGCCAGGGATCTCTCAGATCGGCGATTACATTATCGAACTCCAGGGCGCTGTAGCGCAAAAAGGCGCGTTCGGCTGGTGATACGGAGGGTGGATAGATCGTGTCGTCGGCTGCTTCCAGGATACGGTACCCCTCTTTGATGTAGCTTCGAACGGTGCTTTTGCTGACACCCATCTCCTCTGCCGCACGTTCTGCCGGGAGTCCCTCTACCACACACAGCCAGAGCGCCTGTTCGATCCGCTGGGTCAGGCGTGGGTAGTTTCGACGCTCAGGCAGCGCTGTATATGAACTTGACTTTTCGGTGTCTTTCAGTAGATCGGCGACATCCTGAGTGACTACGAAAATGTGCCACATTGAGAAGTATATTGCGCTGGGTAAGCCAATACCTACATGCTCACGAACCAGGAACGCCTGTGCCCCGGCTTTCTTTGCGGCAAGGACCATTGACCGGTCAGCTTCTGAACATAGGCAAACCACATTGACCTCAGGCGTATGGTGTTGTATCAACTTAACAAGCGCGGCCAGCCCTTCCGGGTTGGCTGCCAGACCGGTATCCAATACCACGATATCAAGGCGTTCCAGGTCGGGATTCTCTTTAAGTTCTGCCAACATCTCCTGAGGGCTGCCCGCCTGACCAACAACACGGGTTCGGCGATCCCAGCTCAGGTAACTGACAATTGCTTGCCGGGCATAGATATCGCGCTCAATTACAAAAATACGCGTGTCATATAGCCCTAACATTTACGATGCCTCCATTACGTAAACAAACCGAATCAATCGTCAGCCAATCGCTGACAACCTGATCCTATTAAACAACAGATCCGAGGTAGGGGTACCCACATGCTGCGGGTATTGACATGGGTAATTGATAACAGGCTAACTTATCAGTTCTGCAGGAGGGCATGAATCAAAACAACCTGTTTCAAGAACAGGCCGTTTGGTAGAAAAATCCACCAGCTACGCCCTCCACCCTCCCCTATTCAATTTTAAAGCGTGTCAAATATACCATACGGATATCTGACTTAAAAGTTTCTTAGATATATATCGGGTTTTTCTAATGGATTTCTGATGCTGACATTTTGCATTGGTAAGATAGAGTCAGCTACTATCGGCTGAAGTCGGCAGCTTGTCCCTGGCGCTGCGAGAGAGCACCGAGGCTCGGAAGGGATTCGGGTGCCGATTAATTCCTGCCCTATTATCCCAGGGTCAGAATCCGTCAAACCTGTCAATTACCTTTTCATAGGCTCACCTGGGCAGTTTACAGGACAGCGCTGAATGGGCCATTCACCCCTCGGCGCTTACTCTGTATAGACCTCTCGGCTGTCAGCTTGCCCTTCCGCTGGTATAATCTTACCGATTTTGATCAATCTATCTCACCAGGAGATCCGCAATGACGGCTTCCGCTAAATCAATCGGCCAGCGACTGAGAGAAAATGTCGAAAAGGTCATCATCGGCAAACAGCGTGAAGTGACTCTCACCCTGATTGGCCTCCTCTGCCAGAGCCACATCCTGATCGAAGACGTGCCCGGCGTTGGCAAGACGATGCTCGCCAAAGCCCTGGCCCGGTCGATTGGCTGCAACTTCAGCCGCATCCAGTTCACCCCCGATATGCTCCCCAGCGATATCACCGGCGTATCGGTCTTCAACCAGCAAACCCAGGAGTTCGAATTCCGCCCCGGTCCCCTGATGGCCCAGATCGTCCTCGCCGACGAGATCAACCGCGCCACGCCCAAAACCCAGTCGTCGCTCCTCGAAGCGATGGAAGAGCGCCAGGTCACCGTCGACGGAACCACCTACCAGCTTGCCCAGCCCTTCCTGGTGCTGGCTACCCAGAACCCCATCGAATACGAGGGAACTTTTCCCCTGCCCGAAGCCCAGCTTGACCGCTTCATGCTGCGCATCCGGTTGGGCTACCCGTCGTCCACCGACGAAGTTGCCATCCTCGAATCACAGCAGTTTGCCCACCCGATTGATGCCACCCAACAGGTTGTCTCCGTTGACGAATTGATCGACGCCCAGGAAGAGATCAAGGGCGTCTATGTGGATCGCCAGATCAAGCAGTATATCGTCGATCTGGTTTCGATTACCCGCACTCACGCCGATGTCTATCTCGGAGCCTCCCCGCGCGGCAGCCTGGCTCTGTATCGTTCTTCTCAGGCCAAAGCTGCGCTGGCCGGTCGTGATCACGTTCTCCCCGACGATGTCAAGGACCTGGCCGTGACGACCCTCGCCCACCGCCTGATCGTCAACCCTGCCGCCCGGTTGAAGGATGTCAACGCAGAGCGCATCATCACCGAGGTCATGAAGCAGGTTCCGGTTCCAGGGGCCACGCTGGGGATGCGTCAATAGCCTGATGGGACGTCGGCGTAATGCGGTATACCTGGTCATCATCGTCGGCCTGCTGGCCGGATTAGCCACGCGCAAGGCGTTTTTCTTCAACGTCGCCTATGCTTTTGCCGGGTTGTTTTTCTTCTCGCTGTTCTGGGCATGGAGCAGCGCCAACGGGATCAAACTTCGGCGGCACACCCAATCTCGCCGATCTCAGGTTGGGCAAACGTTCGAAGAGACTTTCCTGGTGCGCAACACCGGCCTGCTCCCCAAGCTGTGGCTCGAAGTCTACGACCAATCGAACCTCCCCGGCCACCATGCCAGCCATGTGATCAGCAGCCTCGGCTCACACTCCGAGGCCACCTGGGTCACACGGACACTGTGCGTGCAGCGCGGCGTATACCACCTGGGGCCGCTCCGCATCGTCACCGGCGACCCCTTCGGCCTGTTCCAGGCAGAGAAAACGATCAGCGACACCACCCCCCTGATCGTCTACCCCCCCACCATCGACATCCCCAATTTTCGGCTGCCGGTCGGCGTTCTCTCCGGCGGTGATGCCCAGCGCCAGCGCACCCACCAGGTGACTACCAACGCCGCCGGGGTGCGCGATTATGCTGCCGGTGACAGCTTCAGCCGCATCCACTGGCCCTCCACTGCCCGCCGCAGGCGGATCATCGTCAAAGAGTTCGAGCTTGACCCGCTGGCCGATATCTGGATCATGCTCGACTCCGACCAGACGATCCAGGTCGGTGAGTACAATCCAGCCGCCAACGGGGAAGACAGGCTGATCACCTCGACCGGCGGCGGTTTTCTACTGCCTCCAACCACCGAGGAATACGCCGTCGCTTCCGCCGCGTCGCTGGCGATCCACTTTCTGCAAAAAGACCGTGCGGTTGGCTTTGCTGCTCACGGGCAGCGCCAGGAGATCATCCAGGTGGATCGGGGCGCGCGCCAGCGGACGAAAATCCTCGAAACTCTTGCCATCGTCAGGGCACAGGGCACGGTTCCCTTTTCCCGTTTTATCTCACTTCATGGCAACGAGATGGCACGCGGAACGACGTTGGTGCTGGTTACCGCCTCGACCCGTGAAAGCTGGGTGACCACCGCCCACGAGTTGATCCAGCGTGGGCTGCGTGTCGTCGCCGTCGTGATCGACTCGGAGAGCTTTGGCGGTCGGCCCGGCGGGCAGGCCACGGCCTTGCGACTGGGCAGGCTCAACGTCCCGACCTATCTGGTACGTCATGGCGACGATCTCCGTCTGGCCCTCACCCGCCCGCTGATTGCGGCTCATGCTGGGAACTCGCGCTAGACGCTTTGAGCAGCCTGTCACGGGCTGGCATCAGGCGGAAGGCGGGAATCAGTCCCACCAGTCCGGCCACAAGAGACACAATAAACAACACTCTGTAAGAGGTCACACTGACCAGCCACCCGGCGAATACCGGCCCCAGTACGCCAATCGAAATGAGCGCCCCATAAGTTCCCACGTAAATGGGACGATGCCCCGGCGTGGCGATATCGAATACATAGTTGTAATGGCCGATCATAACGAGAGCGTCGCCCATCCCCATGCAAACGTAAATCCATACGTAAACATAACGCACGCCGCCGATATTACCGTTTAGCAAAGTGAACAGAATCGCTAATATTGGCATACTGACCATCAGCACAGAACCGATCTGAATGGTCCGCTGCGCCCCATATTTATCGGCCACTCGTCCCAGCAAAAAGCTGGAGATCGAACCGCCGACTGTGGTAGCCAGGACAAACAACCCGATCACCTGCCCTGAGAACTGGAGGGCATCGGTGGCATAAAGCACGTAAAACGGGAATGCCATTCCGCTCAGGCTGAACAGCACCCGTGCAATCACGATTTGCCTGAGACGCTCATCTTCTTTCCACAGCCTCAGAACATGCTGCCCATAATCCTTCCAGGGGATATAGGTCGTCTCCGGCTCTCCTTTTTGATCGGTCACCTCGTGGATGGCGAGCATCCCTATACTCGATATGATCAGCAAACAGGACGCCGTCAAGAACAGGTAAGCATAATTTTCAGGGAACCCCGGCCCTGAGTCGCCGAGAATGAAACCGATCAGCGCCGAGATGCCCAGCATCGAGAACGCGGTTATTATCTGCCATACCGACATCACCCGCCCGCGCGTATCTTCGTGAAACGCCCGCGCCAGCATGTCAAACCAGGGGACGGCGGCAAACGCATCCGTCAGGAAGAAGGTCGCGAACGCCAGCAGCACGACCAGCAGGTTTAACCAGACGGGTGTTCCATGTGTCAAAAAGATGACGATAGGCACTGCCAGCGTCACCGGGCGCGAGAGAAAAACCACCTTCATCAAAAATGGTTTTTTCTTTTCCAGCCGCGCGGTGATATTTGCCGCGATAACCTGGGGCAGCCCCCATGCCAGGTAGAGGACGGTCAATAAAATGCCGATCATCCTCGTCGACGCGCCTAGCTCCGCCGCGAAAGCCGGGAGGACGGTGTTCAAGTTCATCGCTCCCAGCGCCAGGCCAAAGGCGATATAGTCGATGCCAAAAGCGATCAAATTCTGTTTGTGTTTCGGATAACGTTCAGTCACTATCATGTCCTTACAAAAGAGTCGTATCTTGATTCCAGCAGTATCCCGTAAGTCGATTTGAGCTGCTCGGCGGCTCTTCTCCAGGTGAAAAGCTTCGCCTGTTTTATCCCTCGTTCTCTTAGCGATGCCCGCAGCGATTGATCATCCAGTGCCTGCTCAATCGCCCCTTGAATCGCCTCGACCGATGCCGGATCGACCGGCAGCCCGGCGTCGCCGACCACCTCCGGCACCGACGACACGTTCGAGGCGACGACCGGCGTTCCGCAGGCCATCGCTTCCAGGGGCGGCAGCCCGAATCCTTCGTAAAGCGACGGAAAGACGAACACCTCCGCACCGCTGTACAGCGCCGGGAGATCCGCATCGGCGGCAAACCCGATCAGGTGTACACGCTCGTTCAGTCCCAGGTCTGCAATCGTTTGGTACAGCGGATCGTCAAGCCAGCCCTTTCCCCCGGCGATCACCAGCTTGAGATCGGGCCGATCCAGCGACGCGAACGCCTCCACCAGCCGGACGTAGTTCTTGCGCGGCTGGACGGTTCCCACGCTCAGGATATACGGCCCCTCGCCGATCCCGTTGCGGATGCACATAGAGTCGATTACGGCCCGATCCGTCACTGGCGCGAACCGCTCGTCGACCCCGCTGTACAGCACGCTGACCTTATCCGCCGGAACTCCGTACAGTTCGATGATATCGCTGCGGGTCGCCTTTGAATCGGCCAGTACGTGATCGGCGCGGTTTATGGAGCGAGGCACCACTCTGTTCAGAAAAGCCCGCAGACCGGCTTCAGCCGTCTCAGGGGCACGAACGAACGACAGGTCGTGGACGGTCAGGATCGTCCGTGCCTGCCTCCGGGTCGGCGGCAGCGTAAAATCGGTCGCGTGGTACAGATCGACCGGCCCCGCCCACCATTCAACCGGCAGTGGCAGCCGGGCGCGGTGCCACAGCCGCGCAAACCACTCGGCGCTGATACGCGACGGTCGCCATGCAAAGTTAGAAC
>DAOUES010000100.1:0-3315 GCA_034430335.1 Anaerolineae bacterium
TGGCCCTTTTCCTTAATAATAGAGTCAAGATGTTTTTGATGATTTCTTCCTGGATTCCTTTAACTGGTGCCACTATCCATCTTCACCCAAAACATCTTTTTTTATTGGGAGCAATCTAAATTATTCCTGTCATCCCTAAACATGTCTTACTTATGAGGGGGGCGAGATCATGAAACCACGCCGAATCCTTTTACTTGCATTAGCGATTGGCATTGTGACCGGTGTCGGGCTGGTGCTGCCCACCGGCACAAGCCTTGCCGAACCACCGCCAGAAATGGTTACCCTCGAAGTGCTCGAAGGCACGGTGACCGTCACCCGCAGCGGCGAATTTATTCCCACACCGGTGACCGATCCCATTGAGGTCGGCCTGCTCGACCGGGTACAGACCGGGGCCGATGGCCTTGCGCGGCTGACAATGCTCGAAAACACCGTCGTCGTCCTCAACGAGAACACCGACTTCACCCTCCGGGCCTTTTACCTCAACGCCGACGGCGGGTATACCATTGTGTTTTCCATCGACCAGGGCTTTTTCGTGAGTCATGTTGAGCTGCCCCTTCCCAACTCCGAGTTTCGCGTCCGTGCGCCCAACAGCGAGGTGACCGTTCACGGCACCGATTTTGGGATGCAGGTCATTCCGGGCCAGGGTATAGAGGATGCCTTTGTCCTTGATGGGCTGATCGATTATTCAAAGAAAAGATCCGATGGATCGTGGCTGAAAACACCACTTGGTCGCGGGCAGATGGCATCCGCTTTTGGCGATGTGTTTCAGCCGGTTGAGATTCCACCGGCTGTTATGGTAACCTTGAACGAGTCAATGTATTTTGACAGTCTGATAGACAAAGCAGAACAACTCAGGCAGAGGCGCACGTCTGAGCCTACACCGGAACCGCTTCCCATCTGTTATTCAGGTCAGCGTGTGCCGGGCAGTGCGGTTGGCTGTGACAACTTGGCGGTTGGCGTATGCAGTTCTGACGGCTCGGCTTGGCAGTGCGTGGATCGGGAAGATATCGGGTGCCTGGATAGCCAGGAGACCTGCCGTCCCGGTAGCCAGGGCGGGCCATCGAATGTCCCGGCTCCACCGCCCTGGCATTGAGTAAAAGGAATAACGACATGAAACGAAATAGATTCCTTATTCTTATACTGGCAGGATGCCTTGCATTTGGCTTCATATTAGCCTTGCCCGCCGGTACGGTATTTGCCGGGGACGATTCGCCTGATACGCCTGCCGGGGACAGCAGTGATGAAAGCTCTGACTCTCCCGATGCCAGCAGCAGCAATGAAGGCGAATCTCAGCCGGAAGCTGCCGATACTTCATCGGATTCTGGCGGCTCGTCCCCCGATCCCGCCCCGGCGAATGAATCGCCGGGTGAAGAAGGCTCAGGTGATGCTCCCGCCCCGTCGGGTGAAAGTGGAGAGTCGGATGCACCCGCCGACGATGACAGTATCGAACAGTCTGTCGAGGATGCACAGCCCGAAGACAGCGTCGAACAACCTGCCGAGGACGCCCAGCCTGAGGAGAGTAGCGAACCCAGCGAAGATGCCACCCCGGATCAACCTATTGCGGCAAATGACGATCCGCCCGAATCAGGCGGCGACAACCCCGGCGATGGATCGACAGGAGATGACGGCGAAGCGGGCGAGGAAACCGGGAATGGTGTCGGTGTTCCCCCCGCCCCGGAATCGAATGATCCGGCTTCCGGTGAGGAGGAAATCGACCTGGGAGAAACTGTCGATGCGGCGCGGGGGAAAAATGTTGACTTGGTGCCGCTCGACGAAAACGGCGAAGCGCTTCCCCTGGCGACAATCGAGGCCGGGGAGACGATCACCGGGGGCGATCCTTACTACGACGATGGCACCGGCACCTGGATAGGCTATACAGGCATTGGCGATACCTGTGCGGCTATTGTCGATGTCTGCAACCAGGTCGCCACGCCCATTCAGGCTGCCGTTGACAACGCCCCGGCGGGAAGCACCATTTATGTCGAGCAGGATACCTATACCGAAGATGTCGTCATCAACAAGACACTGACCCTGGCCGGGCTGTGGCAGGGCAATGAAGACCCCGCCAACCGCCCCACCCTTGAAGGCAGTGTAACGATCTCTGCCCTGGACGTCTGGCTGAACGGCTTCATCATCGATGCGACCGGCAGGGCGAACGGGGTCATGATTACCGGGGATGGTGCCATCGTCTCGAACAGCGATATTTCGGGGGCGACCGGTGCCAACATCATGGTTAACGGCGCTCAGGATGTGGTGATTAACAACAGCGATATCTCAAATTCGACGGGTGGGCCGGGTATTTCCCTGAACAATGCGCCCGGTGCCTCAATTACATACAACAACATCCACGACAACATGGCAATTGGCGTCGACATCACGGGGACCGATACCAGCCATGTCATCAGCAATAACAACGTCGCCGGCCAGGCGACCGCCTTCCAGGAAGCTGGCGCAGCAAACATTGACCTGGACTCGAACTATATCCAGGGAGCGGTCACCGGGAACTTTACAATTATCAATCCGCAGGCCCTCCCGCTGCCGCTGCCTGTCCCCGGCGATCACCCCGTGCCACCGACAGCCGCTGGCGGAGGTGATGGCGGAGATACCGATCAGGACACCCAGGGCGGCCAGGGGGACTGGTACGACGGCATTCCGTCCGGCGGCCCTGCCTACTGGACGCCGCCCGGCGCCCCCGACGGCATCTGGATTCAAATCGGCGGGATGTGGGCCTGCTATGTGCCGGAACTGAGCGGCTGGGTCTACTGGGTCGACGAGTACCATCAATACCTTCGCAGCGACTACGGCCCATCATGGTACATCATGCTCAACGACGGCACGGTCGTCCCGCTGACGATTATCACCGACTTCAACTGGGAGTTGATCGACGGCGAATGGCACTGCGCTACAGAACTTGGAAGCGGAACCCCGGACGAGAACTCACCCTGCGAAGTGGCGTACCTGTTAGTGGACTGCGTTCTCTATCAATATGCCTCTGGCGCTTTCCAGTGGGCACGCACCAACGGCGGTGAAGTCTTTGTGTTGAACGACAACGAGGAATGGATCGCGCAGCCGTAAGGCTCCTACTCAACAACGTGACACAGCAAAGGAGCGCCCGGCGGCGCTCCTTTTTGTACCCTAAAAAATGATTTAGCCGGTCTACCTCGCCAGTGCCGTTTCCTCCTGCGCTTCGGCGCGGCGCTGCTCCAACTGCTGCACGACTTCCGCGTGCTCCTTGCGATCCAGCGGGTAGAGATAGGCAAACAGAATACCGATCCCCAGCATCACCGCCGGGATCGGGCCGATTGCGATCCGTAT
>DAOUES010000101.1:0-10618 GCA_034430335.1 Anaerolineae bacterium
TCGTCGATCACGTTCTGAGTCGTGGAGAGTTCTACACTGCTTACACGCCTTACCAGCCGGAAGTCAGCCAGGGGACGCTCCAGGCCGTTTTTGAATATCAAAGCATGATCTGTGCCCTGACCGGCATGGAAGTCTCGAACGCCAGCCACTACGATGGGGCCACCGCCCTCGCCGAAGCGGTCATCCTCGCCCTTAACCAGTTCCGGGGCAAACGTAAGAAGATCGTCCTGTGCCCCGGCGTTCATCCCGAATACCGCGAAGTCGTTCATACTTATACACAGGGAATGGAACTTGAGATCGTCGGCGAGTCGGATTGCTACGTCGATGTTGAGCATATCACCGGAAGCATTGACGGTAACACGGCGCTGGTCGCCGTGCAGTACCCCGATTTCTTCGGCGAAGTCAATCCACTTGCCCCGGTCGTCGATGCGGCTCACGCGCAGGGGGCGCTCGCCTGCGTCGTCGCCGACCCGGTCAGCCTGGGCATGTTGAAGCCGCCCGGCGGGGTCGATATCGTCGTCGGCGAGGGCCAGGGATTGGGCATCCCGCTCAGTTTTGGCGGGCCGTATCTTGGCTTCTTCACCACCCGTGAGAAATATGTCCGCAGGATGGCCGGGCGTCTCGTCGGTGAAACCACCGATGTCGACGGCGAAACCGGCTATGTCCTGACGCTCGCCACCCGTGAGCAGCACATCAAGCGCAGCCGGGCATCGAGTAATATCTGCACCAACCAGGGCTTGATGGCGCTGGCGGCGGCGGTCTATCTGAGCGTCATGGGCAAACACGGCCTGCGTGAAGTCGCCGAACTCTGTTATCACAAGTCACACTACGCCGCCGGAGAGATCGACAAACTGGCTGGCTGCGAACTGCTTTCTAAGAATCCCTTCGTCAAAGAGTTCGTGATCCAGTGCCCGATCCCGGTCGAGGAGATCAACCATTTTCTGCTGCATGAATACGACATCGTCGGCGGCTTCGATCTTGAACAGGTCTACCCGGAGCGCCGGAACCAGATGTTAGTCGCCGTCACCGAAATGAACTCAAAACTGGAAATCGACGACCTTGTCTCTGGATTGTCGGAGGTGGCCGGATGAAAGAGCCTTTGATCTATGACCTGAGTTCTCCGGGGCGGCATGGTGTTACGATGCCGGAACCGGACGTTCCATTGGCCGAACTGCCCGCCGATCTCCTCCGCGATGATCTCGATCTCCCGGAGGTCAGCGAGATCGACGTGGTGCGCCACTATCTCCGGTTGTCCCAGCGGAATTACGCGGTTGACCGGGGTTTCTACCCGCTTGGCTCCTGCACGATGAAATACAACCCCAAGTTGAACGAAGACATGGCCCGGCTGCCGGGCTTCGCGGCGGTGCATCCCTACCAGCCCCTCGAAACGATCCAGGGTGCCCTGGCGGTGATGTACGAAGTTCAGCAGTGGTTGGGCGAACTGAGCGGCTTCGACGGTATCTCGTTGCAGCCTGCGGCAGGCGCGCACGGCGAGCTGACCGGTGTTCTGATGATGCGCCGCTATCACCTCGACCGGGGTGACGGGAAGCGCACCAAAATCCTGATCCCTGATTCGGCGCATGGCACCAACCCCGCCAGCACCACCATGAGCGGCCTCGATGTGGTCGAAATCCCGTCGGATGATCGCGGCAACATCGATCTCGATGCGCTGCGGGTCGAATGCGATGACACCGTCGCCGGGATCATGATCACCAACCCATCCACGCTGGGCCTGTTCGATGAAAACCTTGAAGCCGTCATCGACATGATCCACGACTGCGGCGGACTGGTTTACGGGGACGGCGCGAACTTCAATGCGTTGATGGGGATCGTCCGGCCCGGCGATCTCGGATTCGATGTGATGCACTTCAACCTGCACAAGACCTTCGCCACACCGCACGGGGGAGGGGGGCCTGGCTCCGGGCCGGTCGGCTGCCTCGAACGCCTATCGCCTTATCTGCCCGGCCCGGTGGTCGGGGCGAACCTCGACGAGAACGGCGACCACGCGCCGGGCGATTACTATCTGGTGATGCCCGAAAAGACGATAGGCCGTGTCAAGGCTTTCTATGGTCAATTCGGCGTGATCGTCCGGGCGTTTGCCTACATGCTCGTCTGCGGCAGCGATGGCCTCAAACATGCCAGCGAGATGGCCGTCCTCGCGGCGAACTATCTCCGTGTTCGCCTGCGTGATACCTACCATGTGCCCTATGATCGTATCTCGATGCACGAGTTCGTTGCCGAGGGTCACTTTGACGACGCGCCAGATATCCATGCGCTCGATATTTCCAAGCGCCTGATCGACTACGGCTTCCACCCGCCGACCAACTACTTCCCGCTGATCGTCCACGAGGCGCTGATGATCGAGCCGACCGAGACGGAGAGCGTCGAAACGCTCGACGCATTCGCCGAGGCGATGCTGGCGATTGCCTTTGAAGCCCGCGAGCAGCCGGAGCTGCTCCACTCCGCGCCGCATTCGGCACCGGTTAAACGTCTCGATGAAGTGGCGGCAGCTAAGAACCTCGTTCTGTGCTGTCGGCCTGTGTTCGACTCCGGTGGAGGTGAGTAGCTTCTGGGAATGACTGTTTCCCAGGGGGCGATAAGCTGTCGACGCCTGCCTAATCTGCCCCCTGAAAGGGGGAAGTGGCGCGAAGCGCCGAAGGGGGTTGGATATTGTATGCGAGTCAACGCCGCTCGATCTGGCGCTCTCGTGTTCCTTGCCGACTTGCCTTCTGGGTAAACTGTGCTACAACCATAAAAATGGCCAGTATTGAGAAGAGCGTTTGCCAGTTTCAACCGATCAGTAGGAGTGGGGGCACATGTCCGAGGAAGATTTGCTGCTGGTAATGCCGATCAAGAGTGATGGCCTTCAGGTCATGAGTGGGCCGGGAACACAGCACGCCGTCATGACGACCGTCTATATTGGCGACAATCTTGTTGTCATCGAGCCGAAAGATAAGGCGCTGGGCAAAATCGGGCGGCAGGATCGGTGGATTGAGATCCGCACACGTGACGGTGTTTCGGGTTTTATCAATGCGCAGTTTGTCCAGCAGGTCACCACTGCCCAGGCGGGCACCGCGCCCGAATACACGCCAATCGAAGAAGAAGAAAAGCCGCCCGCCTATATAATATCCCCGGTCGGCCATGCGCTGGCCGGAATTCACGGCCCCGCCGATCCCGATGCCTGGGCCTGGGATGGATCGGCTTTCAGTATCGTTCGCGATGCCCGGATGGAAGCCGTCAAGCTGCTGGCAGGCGGTGATGTCGGGGCCAATGTTGTCAACCCGCTGCGCTCGCTCGGCGTGCAGTTCATCCTCGCTCGCCTCTTTGCGAAATTCCATGAGAACCGGTCGGTAGAGAGTTTTGTCGATGAAGTGATTCGCCCTACCAGCCAGCTTTATGGGGCCGGTGTTCGCTACTTCGAAGTGCATAACGAGCCGAACATTCGCCAGGAAGAAGGCATGTGGATCGCCTGGCAAAATGGCCGTGAATTTGGCGATTTCTTCGTCAAGGCCCGTGCCCAGCTAAAGCGCCATTTCCCCGATGCCCTGTTCGGCTGGCCGGGCGTCTCCGATGGGCCGGATGCTTCCTACCCGGATGGCACCCCGGTTCGCTATGAAGGCGCGCGTTTCAGGAAGGAAGCCGATTTTGCCATGCAGAAAGCCGATTTTATCTGCATGCATACCTACTGGGGGCACTTCGGCCTGACCTATCAAGACTCGCTGAATGACGTCAAGCGCTACGCCGATCAGTTCCCCGACAAAGTGATATTCGTCACCGAGTTCAGTAACAACAATCCCGATGTCGACAAAGCCGACAAGGGCCGCGAGTACATCAAGTTTTACACGCAGGCCAAACGGCAGCTTCCGTCAAATGTCGGTGCCCTGTTCTCGTTTGTGCTCTCGTCCTCGTATGGATTCCCGCACGAAACCTGGCGCGATAGTCCCATCCCCTGGGTGGTTGGGCAGCGTTCCGGCTAAGAGAGTGTTTCACATTAATCAAGATTGGGTAAGCTTGGAGAATGATCGAATTCAACCAAACCTATCCAACCGATTTAAAGGGTAGCGAATGGATGTTGATTGCGAAATTCTTTGTGCCCAGCAAACGGGGACGACCGCGGAAATGGCCGGTGGCAGATCGTCAACGCGATCATGTATGTGACACGCGCGGGATATCGCTGGAATTGAGGGAATGATTGGTCAAGCTGTAAACGGAAAAGGGGCACGAAGATCGCGGTATCATGGTTTAGCGCCGATACACTTACAGTATTTAGCAACAGCTGCCGCTATCAACCTGGAACGAATCGCCCGCTGGCTTGTGGGTGAACATCGGATTTCTCCATTAGCAGCCCTCGCTTTACCTCTTTGACTTCGCCAACAAGGAGATACCCAAGTATGGCTCGAAAAGCATTTGTTAGTGGTTGTTTTGATATGTTGCACAGCGGGCATATCGAGTTTTTCAGAGAAGCCTCTAAACATGGGAATCTGTACGTTGCTCTTGGTTCAGATCAGACCGTTTTTAGCTTGAAAGGCCGCGCACCGTTCAACACCGAAGCCGAGCGGCTATTTATGGTCAAGTCTGTTTCCTATGTCACCGATGCCTTTGTTTCTAGAGGGACTGGCCTGCTGGACTTTGGAGCCGAACTGCGCGAGATGATGCCCGATTGTTTTGTTGTCAATGAAGACGGCAACATACCAGAGAAACGTGCACTTGTCGAAGAATTGGGAATTGAATACATCATCCTCAAGCGCACGCCGCATAAAGGGCTTCAGACACGCTCGACAACCAGCATCAAACAGCGAAATCTTATCCCCTTCCGCATCGACATAGCAGGCGGCTGGCTGGATCAACCCTGGGTATCCGAACATTATCCCGGCTGTGTGATCACGATTTCACTGGAACCGACCTTGAGCTTCAATAACCGAAGTGGCATGGCATCCAGTACCCGGCGTTCTGCCATCGATATATGGGGGCCAAAAATCCCGCCGGGGGAGTATGAGAAGCTTGCCAAGATTCTTTTCTGCTACGATAATCCACCCGGTACAAAGGTAATATCCGGCTCGCAGGATTCCATCGGTATCGTCTTCCCTGGACTGGCAAAAGCCTATTATGATGGTGAATACTGGCCTTCACACTTTGAACATGTGTGTGATGAAGGGACCTTGAGTTTTGTGGAAAACGCTTCCCACCTGGTGCCGTTGGGCCAGCGAGAAGCGAGCTTCGATGTCTTATCCAATACGAGCATCGACCGCGTAGGTGCTAAAGCCTTAGCCGATGCAGCAGATGGGTGCTGGCAGGCTATCCTTGACCGCGATATTGAGAAATTCGGGCATTATTTCCGGGCATCTTTCGAAGCCCAGATCGCCATGTTCCCCAATATGATGACGGATATGGTGGCAGATATGATTGAGCAGTATCGAGACCAGGCACTGGGTTGGAAACTCTCCGGCGCTGGTGGAGGAGGGTATCTAATCCTGGTCTCTGATAAACCAGTTGAAAACGCTGTGCGGGTACTCGCCCGACGTGAGCATGAATAAGGTATTTCGTAAAAGCTCATTTCGGTGGAGCGAAAAACCGTACTTTTTACCCCCATCGCCTTCAGCACCTTCCTCTTTGCAAGGGGGAAGGAAAGGACGAACGAAGCGAGAACAGGATGGGGGTCAACCAAAGTTTTTAGTACATTTTAATATTTTGGAGGAAAGATGAAGAAGGCATTAGTTTGTGGTGCAGGTGGTTTCATTGCCGGGCATCTGGTTAAGAAACTCAAGCGCGAAGGCTATTGGGTGCGTGGCGTGGACATCAAAGAGCATGAGTTTTCACAGACAGAGGCGGACGAGTTTTTTATCCTCGATCTGCGGAAAGAACAATCCTGCATCACAGCCCTGACACTCCCCAATGATGAACCCTTTGACGAAGTTTACCAGCTTGCTGCCGATATGGGCGGTATGGGCTTCATTCATTCGGCTGAAGTTGACATCATGCACAACAGTGCGTTGATCAACATCCACATGACCCATAACGCATGGAAAACCGGCGTGCGGCGTTATTTCTTCTCGTCATCGGTTTGTGTCTATCGTGATATGGCCGCTGACGAGCCGGAAATGACCGAAGCCGAAGCCGTTCCTGCTAACCCCGATAACGAATATGGTTGGGAGAAGCTCTACTCCGAGCGCGTTGCAGAAGCCTACGAGCGGAATCTCGGTATGCAGGTACGCATTGCACGCTTCCAGAACTGCTATGGCCCAGAGGGTACTTGGACAGGTGGGCGTGAAAAAGCCCCGGCAGCTTTATGCCGCAAGGTGGCTGAGGCCAGGGACGGCGGCAGCATTGAGGTCTGGGGAGATGGCACCGCCATCCGCTCCTACACCTATATCGATGACATGGTTGAAGGCATTTATATGCTGATGCACTCAGACCTGCACGGCGCTGTCAATATTGGCTGCCCGCAGTATGTGTCTGTGAATGAACTGGCGGAGACCATTGCCGAAGTCGCAGGCAAAAAAATCACCCTCGACCATATTGACGGGCCGGTGGGCGTCCAGTCTCGCAACTTCAGCAACGAGCGCATTTACTCCATCGGCTGGGAATCGAAATTTGATCTCAAGACCGGTATTGCGAAGACCTATCCCTGGGTTGAGGAACAGGTCAAGAAAGCGCGTAAGTAGGCTGGGGCAATCACTTCAAAACTGGTGAGTAACCTGAGTAGGAATGTATCATCTAAACCCGACTTTGTACAAACCTGATGAAGGGTGCAGCACCTGAGTTCAAACATAACGAGTGTTTTTCGAATGTCGTGCAGAAACTATGACATGCAAAAAATAACCCGGTGAATTTTGTGCCCAGTTCAATCCCTTTTCAGTTTGATGCAGAAGAAAGTACAAAGTCGAGCTAAGGTTCAATAGTCAGATAGCCTGTCGAGCAGTTCGCATCCGGCGAGCCGCTTTTGTTGTCGCTTCATTGCGGGCTGTCTATACTATGTCACTCTGTCAACATACATAGGTTGGTTTGGCTCTACGGTATACTGTAAAAAGTGTGAGTCTGCTCCCTCCACCTGTAAGGGGGAGGGCCGGGGAGGGGGTCATGCTTCGCTTTCTACACAAGAACCGCACAGTTCTTTTATGTGAGAATCCGATGTCAGGTGAGGAATCTGTCAGAGATCAAAAAACCGGCTGGCTCGACAGCCTGATCATCACCAAGCGCATGCTCGGCATCGCCCTGATCGCGCTGGGTATGGTGATTGTAATCGGCACCTTTGCCGTTGACCTGTTCGGAGTCGGCAAGTGGGGCGGGATCGGCCCGTCGCAGCGCCTGGCTATCGCCGGGGGCGTCCTCACGGCGCTGGTCGGCGCGACGCTTCTCCCACTCGGTGATCGCCCTGCCTGACGCCCATCGAATCAACAGAAAGTTCTATCCCAGCCTATGAGCACTTCAACCGGAAACACGAAACCCAGCCCACTCGATCTGATCCTCCTCTGGCTTGGCCGCATCCTGATGGGCCTCGCCGTGCTTGCGCTCGTTTTCCTGTTCGTCGTATTCGTGATCTTTGCCATCAACCTGATCCAGTTCCCCTTCGACTACGACCAGGGCGAGGGCTTCGAACTGTGGAACGCGGTCTTGTTCGGCCAGGGGCGCTGGATTTATACCGACAACGAAGTCTTCCCCTTTTACTCGTCGCTCTACGGCCCGGTCTACCCGCTCCTGATGACTCCGTTCGTTGCCCTGTTCGGCCCGCATATCGCCGTTGGCCGGGCCTTCACCTTCGCCGTGACGCTGATCTGCGGTGGGGTGATCTACGCCGCCGTCTATCGTGAAACCCATGACCGGCTGATGGCGGTGATCGCCGCCCTGCTGTTCTTTGCCTCGAACTTCGTCTACCAGATCGGCGCGCTTTGCCGCCAGCACATGACAATGGTGCTCTTCGATCTGCTCGGTGTGGCGCTGATGGCCCGTGCCGTTGACGCGACTGACAACCGCCGCGCCCATCGCTATATCGTTCTGTCTCTGCTTTGTTTACTTCTGGCCGGATTCACGAAGCCTTTGGCGTTGGCGGCAGTTTTAGCTGCATTCGCGTTTCTATTCCTCCGGCGGCCCAAGTGGGCGCTGCTGTATGGCGTTGGCTTTGGGCTTGTCGTCGGACTTGTTTTCTGGCTGCTCAACGTGGCGACTGGCGGAGACTGGTACACCAATATGATCACCGCCAATACCAATCCCTTCGTCACCGGGCAGGCGGAGATGTTCTACCGGCAGTGGTTCAGCCTCCACTGGGTGATCACCATCCTGGGCTTTGGCTACGTGCTCTATACCGTCTACCTCGACCGGATCAGCGTCTACAGCCTGTATTATCTCGCGGCGGTCGCGTTTGGAGCCTTGAGCGGCAAGTGGGGCGCGGGACTGTCCTACTTCGTCGATGCGATTGTCGCCGCCTGCATCGGGACGGGGATCGGGCTGGCGACGCTTCGCCGCTGGCTGCAATCACGTCCCCGGAAACGCCGTCCCGGTCAACCCTGTTGGAAGTCGATAGGATTGACGGCTTATGGAATCGTTGTTCCGCTGCTGCTTCTGGTGCAGTTTCGGGCCAATCTTCACCTGCCGCTCGATCTGCCCCTGACGCGCCCCGTCGCCAGTTTGCTTGGCATTCCCGCCGAAGCGCCGGGCCGCTTTCGCCAGGATTATTTCGATACGGTCGGCTACACCCAGTTAGGCCACCTGACCACCGCCGCCGATATCGAGGCGGGATACGAGATCGTCGAATGGGTGGAAAGCACCCCCGGCCCGGCCTGGACGGAAGAGGCGATGCTGGCGCTGCTGGCCGGAAAAGACGAGGTCGTCACCGATCCGCTGGTGCTCTATAACCTGTACGAAAACGGCAACCTCGACGTGAGTGAGATGGTACGGATGATCGACGAGCAGGCGTTCGGTGTGGTCGTTTTTCGCGCCCGGTTCTACCCGATCCCGGTTTTGCAGGCCATCGAAGAAAACTACGGGCTGGTCGATCGGATCGAGATGAACGGCTTTGTCTACGATATTCTGCTCCCCCGCACCGATGTCGATTGAGTTAATCATTGACCTGATTGTTGCAGTCAAGTAATCGGTAAACGACACGAGACTCCGCTCCCTCCACCTCGGAGGGGGAGGGCTGGGGGAGGGGGTGAAAACGTGGCTGTATGCAACATTGGCAATTCCAGGGGCCTCTGTTGAAAGAGAATCAAGAACCCCGGCCATTTGACCGGGGTTCTTGTGTTTCTGTGGGCGGTACAAGACTCGAACTTGTGACCCCCTCCTTGTAAGGGAGGTGCTCTATCCAACTGAGCTAACCGCCCGATTACGGGGGATTATAGCTACCTGGGGTAGGGAGTGTCAACCGGAAATACTCGGGTCAAACAAAGCCCAACCTGATCGCCCCCTGTGGGGGAGATGGCGAACGAGGTTCCGTTAGGAACCGATAGTTCGGCAGAGGGGGTGATTCTACACGCGCAAAATCGAGAATAAATCCCGACGATCAGCCACCTCCTATATCCTCGGCAGCACAACCCCCTTTTGATCCTGGTACTTCCCCTTACGGTCGGCGTAGCTGGTCAGGCATTCCTCGTCGCCTTCGAAGAACAATACCTGCGCGATCCCCTCGTTGGCGTAGACCTTCGCCGGGAGCGGCGTCACGTTGCTGATCTCCAGCGTGATGATCCCCTCCCAACCGGCTTCTAAGACGGTCGTCGGGATCAGCACCCCGGCCCGGATATAGGTCGACTTGCACAGCACGATCCCGCTCACGTTGCGCGGCATCCTGACCCGTTCGACCGACCGGGCCAGCACGAACGAGTTCGGCGGGATGACACATATATCGCCCGTATAGTCGACATACGCGCTCGGATCGAAGTTCTTCGGATCGACGATGGTCGAGTGGACATTCGTAAAGACCTTGAACTCGTTCGCCACGCGGATATCGTAGCCGTAGGACGACAATCCATACGAGATCACGCCGTTCCGTGTTTGCCCCTCGACAAAGGGTTCAAGTAAACCGTGATTCTGTGCCATCTCTTTGATCCAGCTATCGGCTTTCAGCCCCATTATTCTCTCCGGTAGGTGTTGGGAATCGGTTATGTTGTATTTGTCTACATCTCTTCGGGGGCGCTCATCCCCATCAGTTCCAGCGTCCGCCTGATCACGATCCGCGCCGCCGCGTAGAGCTTCAGGCGGGCTTTGGCTAAATCCTCCGGTACGTCGCTGTACAGCGCCCGGATTTCTTCGTAGATCGGGTGGAAAGTTCGGGCTAATTCCTCGTGTGCCCAGAACGCGATCTTGTGCGGGGCCAGTTCATCGACCGCCAGCTTGACGATCTCCGGCAGTTCGAGCAGCTTGCGGATCAGCGTCAGCTCACGCGGGTCGGCAAGCAGGCTGACGTCGCCGTCGTCGGCAAAGATGCCGCGTTCGGCAGCCACCCGCTCGATGCTCGCGCAGCGCACATGGGCGTTCTGAATGTAGTACACCGGGTTTTCGTTCGACTGTTTCCGCGCCAGGTCGAGATCGAAATCCATGTGACTTTCCGGGCTGCGGGCCAGCATGAAGTAGCGCACCGCGTCCGGGCCGACATCGTCGACCAGTTCGTCGAGAGTCACGAATTCGC
>DAOUES010000102.1:0-3166 GCA_034430335.1 Anaerolineae bacterium
ATTTCAGCCTGGATAGCATAAAACATCCGGTAAGCCAGGCCATGCCCGTCGATCAGAACCAATCGTTTGCCGGTATGCTCAGACATGCCCACCCTCCAGGCTAAAATCAACTCAGAACAGAAGTGCTGTTTCGATCATACCACAGCCGCGCCCGGTCTGCCCGATTGCGTCCTCACTCGTGATACAATGATCAAAAAGAGAGGAGAACGTCCATGCGCCGCAAACTGATTATCGCCGCCGTGCTGCTTCTCCTGATCGCCGCTGCCTGTAAAACAAAGGAAAAAGCAGACGAGGCCCCGGAAGAAGACTCCTACGACGCAGCACGCGAAGCGCTCGTCGAAGAATCCATCGTCGGGCGGGGGATCACCACGCCTGCCGTGATCGAAGCGATGAAGGCCGTCCCGCGCCACGAGTTCGTTCCCGACGATTACCTGGGGCAGGCTTACGCCGATCACCCGCTGCCGATTGGCTACGGGCAGACGATCTCGCAGCCCTATATCGTCGCCCTGATGACCGACGCCATCGACCCGGATGAAGACGACGTGATCCTCGAAGTCGGGACGGGATCGGGCTACCAGGCGGCGGTGCTGGCCGAAATCGTCGATCAGGTCTATACCATCGAGATCGTCGGCGCGCTGGCGGAGCAGGCTGAAGACCGGCTTGACCGGCTTGGCTACGATAACGTCGAAGTGCTTCACGACGACGGTTATTTCGGATGGGAAGATCACGCCCCCTTCGACGCGATCATCGTCACCGCCGCGCCGGATCACGTCCCTCCGCCGCTGCTGACCCAGTTGAAAGACGGCGGAAAAATGGTGATCCCGGTCGGGCCGGTGGGTGGGTATCAGGAGCTTTGGCTCGTCGAACGCGAGGGCGATGACTATACCAACTACAGCCTGGGTGGGGTGCGCTTCGTCCCGCTGACTCGTGATCTGCGCGATGAGTAAACGCCCTCTTTCTTTGAGGTAGATGATCGAGAAGAACTTTTCTCAAATCTGAATGTTCAAAATTCATAATCATATCTATTATTATATTTATTAGTATTTAGTAGTAGGCATTGTTGAAATTGTTGAAAGTTGCCCATCGATCCCTATATATGGGGATTCTGAGGCTGTTGCCCCCCACATATGGGGGCGATCTTTCAACAATTGCGCTTCATGCAATTGTTGAAAGATTGTTGAAAGTCGGGTGTGGAATGTTGAAAACCCGGAAAACTTTCAACAATTGTTCAAAAGTTTTGAACATTTTGGGGCGATCTTTCAACAATTTCAGGCGAGTTTTCAACAATCTTTCAACAATTTGGGGCGAGTTTTGAACATTTAAGAATATCAATATCTAGTTAAACTACGAGGAGCAGCTTTCGATGAGTATTCCCAGCGACATAGATATAGCCCAGGCTGCCCAAATCAGCCCGATCATCGCCATTGCGGAGAAGATAGGGCTGTCCGAAGACGATCTGGAAATGTATGGGCGGAACAAAGCCAAAATTCACCTGGACGTTCTCGAAAAATTTGCCGGTAGTCCCCAGGGCAAATACATCGACGTAACCGCGATCACCCCCACGCCATTGGGTGAAGGAAAGACGACCACCACCCTGGGATTGGTTCAGGCGTTGGGATCGGAGTTGGGGAAAAAGGCAATCGCCTGCATCCGCCAGCCGAGCATGGGGCCGACCTTCAACATCAAAGGCGGGGCGGCGGGCGGCGGCTACAGCCAGGTGATCCCGATGGAGGACTTCAACCTGCACCTTACCGGCGACCTGCACGCGATTGGCGTCGCCAACAACCTGGTCGCAGCGGCCATCGATACGCGCATGTATCACGAGAGCCGCCAGTCCGACGAGGCGCTGAAGCGGCGCGGCATCGACCGGCGGTTGGACATCAACCCGGATACGATCAGTTGGCACCGGGTCGTCGACGTTTGCGACCGGAGCCTGCGGAGCATCCAGATCGGCCTCGACGACGACACGCAGCGCGATGGCTCTCCCAGCCCGGTCTTTCCCCGGCTGACCGGCTTCGACATCACCGTCGCCTCCGAACTGATGGCGATCCTCGCCCTCTCAAAAACACTGAGAGACCTGCGCGAACGAGTCGGGCGTGCCATGATCGGCCTGGGCCGTGACGGTCAACCGGTCAGCCTCGACGACCTGGGCGTGGCCGGGGCCGTCACTGCCCTGATGCTCGACACGCTGATGCCCACCCTAATGCAGACCCTCGAGGGGCAGCCCGCCCTGATCCACACCGGGCCGTTCGCCAACATCGCGCATGGCAACTCGTCGATCATCGCCGATATGATCGCTCTCAAGCTGGGCGACTATGTCGTCACCGAGAGCGGCTTTGGTGCCGATATCGGCATGGAGAAATTCTTCGACATCAAGTGCCGCTATTCCGGGCTGGTGCCGAATGCCGTCGTGCTGGTCGCCACCGTTCGCGCTTTGAAGATGCACGGCGGTGGGCCGCAGGTGCGGCCCGGCGCGCCGCTCGACGACGCCTATGTTCAGGAAGACCTTTCCCTGCTGGAATCCGGGCTGCCCAACCTCGGCGCACATATCAAGAATGCAAAGTATTTTGGCATTCCGGTCGTGGTATGCATCAACCGGTTCTCCGAGGATACCGAGGCGGAGATCGAAATGATCAGCAGTTATGCTAAAAACCGGGGCGCTTTCGCCGCCGTCAGCAGCAACCACTGGGCCGAAGGAGGCAAAGGGGCGCGCGCCCTGGCCGAAGCAGTGGTCGAAGCCTGCGAACAGCCAAGCAATTTCAAGTTTCTCTACCCGCTGGACTGGCCGATCAAGCGCAAGATCGAGCATATTGCCACCAAGATGTATGGGGCGGGGAATGTTCATTATGAGCCGTTGGCCGAGGAGCAGATCGCAACCTACGAGCGGGTCGGCTATGGGAATTTTCCTATCTGCATGGCGAAGACCCACCTGAGCCTGAGCCACGACCCGGTTTTGAAGGGCGTTCCCACCGGCTACACCATCCCGGTGCGCGAAGTCCGCGCCAGCGCGGGAGCCGGGTTCATCTACCCGCTGATCGGGGAGATGAGCACCATGCCCGGCCTGGCAACCACCCCGGCCTATATGAAAATCGACGTCGACCTGGAGACGGGGAAGATCACCGGTATGTTCTAGCGCCTCAACAAAATATCGGTATGATAGAAGGGC
>DAOUES010000103.1:0-6854 GCA_034430335.1 Anaerolineae bacterium
AACCCGGCGCAATCGCGTTGACGTTGATTCCCATCGCGGCCAGCTCGTTTGCCATTGCACGGGTCAGCCCGGCGACGCCGCTCTTGGCTGCCGTGTAGGACGGCACACGTATGCCGCCCTGAAAAGACAGCATCGACGCAATGTTGATAATCTTGCCTTCGCCTCGCAGGGCCATTACCTTCGCAGCGGCCTGAGAGAGGAAAAAGAGCGCCTTGAGATTGATCTGCAGCACGTCGTCCCAATCGCCTTCACCGAACTCAAGCAGCGCTGCCCGGCGGATGATCCCCGCATTGTTGACGAGGATGTCGAGCCGCCCCATCTCTGATTCGATCTGCGCTACCAGCTTTTCGAAGTCGCCCGGCGTGGCCGTGCGCAGATCGCACTGCACCCCGCTGAAACGCCGCCCCAGCGCGGTGATCATCGCCCCGGTTTCCTTGACTTCCAGGTAGTCCAGCGCGACGATGTCGGCACCGGCTTCGGCCAGCCCCATCGCGCATCCCTGACCCAATCCACGCGCCGCCCCGGTCACCAGGGCGACTTTTCCATCCAGATTGAACAAATCCAGTATCATCGCCGATCCTTTTAGAGGCCCAGTTTGCGCAGCACAGGCACCGTCTCGCTGACCCACCCAAGGATCGGATCATTGACCGTCGCCTGGACACGCTGGTTGCCAGCCAGGAACCACAGATAGTAGGTGGTGTAGCCCGGTGCGCTGACCACCGTGTGGTAGCCGTTAGGCATCATGTGGATGCTGTTGTTGCGGATGGTGAAGTTCTCGCTTTCGTCCTGCTCATTGTAGTAGCA
The DNA here is from genome assembly GCA_034430335.1 of Anaerolineae bacterium. Classification (GTDB taxonomy): domain Bacteria; phylum Chloroflexota; class Anaerolineae; order Aggregatilineales; family UBA3940; genus JAFGOY01. The sequence continues at coordinate 805 of DAOUES010000103.1, forward strand.
GCACAGACCAAAGCCGTCGTTGGGGTTGACCCTGAAGTAGTACATCTCTTCGTGGTAGGCTTCCTGCGGCAGATTATCGACCTGATGCTTGTGCGGGGGGTAGGTGCTCCAGTTGCCCGACGGGGTGAACGTCTCGCCGGCGATCAGCCGCCGCGCCGGTAGATCGGGTTGGGAGGCCAGCGTGAGGATTTGATGGTAGTCCCGCGAGAAGTTGGCCGCGCCCCAGGTACCGGTTGCAACCTGTTCCGGGCCGATCACGTAGGGCGCGGTTTCGAGATCGCTCGGTGCGCTGGGCAGCGCAATTTCCACTGCTCCCTCGGCCTCGATGCTGAATGATGTGCCAGCGGGAATGTAGACCGAATGCGGTTTGCCTGCAAATACATTCGGGCGTCCGCCGACGCTCTCGAAGCGCGTCCCGTCAATCTCGAAGGTCGCCTTTCCACCCAGCAGCACCGCCAGGATTTCGCGGTCTCCGGCCTCCGCCTGATAGCTTTCTCCCGCCGCAAGGCGAAGATACCCAAAGTCGAGTAGCTTACAGGGGTTGTGCGGTAGATCGTTCAAGCCTGTACCGGCTGATAGATAAGCATGGTATTTCATTTCTTAGCTCCTTGCGCCCTATTTGTCTGACGTTCGCCAATCGCTCTAATCATATGTTTCTTGAATTCCCTGGCCGGTCACCAGTACAGTTCCCGGTCCGGGTTGAGGGTGCGGGCCAGCGCCTCCAGGTAAAAATAATCGCCCCAGAGATTGCCTTCGTCGACCCCCACCGCCTTCGGCTTGTCGTAAACCCCATGCAGCAGAAGGGCATTGGATTCGATCCCGTCGCCGGGAGTGTAATATCGGACCAGCGAGGCCAGAATGGTCTCCGCCGCCGATTGGTAGCGCCGCTTCCGCTCGCCATCGGGCAGCAGCTTCGATAGTTCCTGCAAGCCGCACACGGCGATGGCCGCCGCCGAGCTGTCGCGTTCTTCTTCGCTGCCATCGTCGAACACCAGGTCCCAGTACGCGACGTAATCCGCCGGCAGGTGATCCAGGAAATAATCGGCGCAGCGCTCTGCCGTGCGCAGGAATTTCTCGTCGCCGGTATGCCGGTAGCTCAGGCTAAAGCCGTAGATCGCCCAGGCCTGCCCGCGTGCCCAGCAGGATGTATCGGCGTATCCCTGTACGGTGCTGCCCCGCAGCGGCTCACCGGTTTCGACGTCCCAGTAGAAGATGTGATAGGTGGTGCTGTCGGGCCGCACGACGTGATCGCGCAGTTGGGCGGCGTGGTGGTGGGCGGCGCTGGCGAAACGCGGCTCGCCGGTTTCGGCGCTGGCCCAGTAGAGTAGGGGCATGTTCATCAGGCTGTCGATGATCGTGCTGCCGCGCTGTTCCGGGTGATCGAGGTTTCCCCAGGCCTGGACGATCCCCACCTTTTCGAGATAGCGGGCCATGAGGTGGTCGGCGGCCTTTAGCGCCGTCTGTTTTGCCTGCGTATTACCGGTCAGCCGCCAGGGAGCGACACAGGCCAGTGTGTAGAGAAATCCCACGTCGTGGGTATCCAGGTCGATTTTGTTTTTGAGCCGTTCGACAAAGCTCTGGATGTACCGCTCCGCTCCCCGGCGATACACGTCGCTGCCGGTCAGGTCGTACGCCAGCCAGAGCATCCCTGGCCAGAAGCTGGTCGTCCAGCCGAAGTTGCCGCCTTCATCGAATCCATTCCGTGCGCGGCGTAGGGTGTAGACGTTTCCAATGGTAGTATCGTCCGGGAAACGATCACCAAAGGTGATCAGGTTCGTGTCGATGGTTTGCAGCGCCCGCTGGACGGCTTGCTTTGCATCGAGGGTTTTCGTAATCATCCAGTCCCTTTCAAATAACAGTGGTGGTCAAGCCTGAAGTCCGGTGCAGGTTGCCTGATCCGTGACAGATGCAGCCCGACTCGGCAGGTCGATGCCTGGATGGTGAAACCTGGTTCTAACGTTTTGCGTAGCTTTCGCTTTTTAGAGTGCCGGAGGCGGCTTTTAAAAGATGGATTTGATAACAAATAGCCTCATCAAGCTAAGCTTTTGCCCTGTTTAGACGATTTTTAGAGCTAAAGACGCTCCAAATCACTTACCTACGCAATCCGTTAGAATGAGAAAAAACTGATGGCAGTGCGTCTTGCAAATACAGTGCAAATAACTTTGCAATTTGCAACACCGTTTGCAGAATCGTAGCACAGTATGCCCCGCGAGTCAAGATGGAATCCAGGTGGAAGCTTTCGGAGATTGCGGTAAAACGAGCCGCCCATAAGGGAAAAAAACTGAGCGACAGCGCTCTTTTTAGGCGTAAAAGCGATCACTCAGCCGGGTTGCAAACAAAAGCAAAGGGGACCATAGGACGGAAATACTTTCTTGCAAACCTTGCAAATATTTGCATTGATCTACTGCAAATTTTGCAAAATCCCCTTGCCTGTTCGGAGATTATCAAATATACTCTTGCAAAACACAGGCCCGGAAAAGCAGGGCTCGTGTTACGGGATCGAAGATAAGGGCCTTTAAATTTGTAGCAGGGATCAGCTTTGACAGCCTACGACTCTAAACCTCAGACTACCAACCGCATCTATCAGCGCGACATAGCCGAACGGGCTGGCGTCTCGATCAGCACGGTTTCCCGTGTCCTGAGCAACGTGGGAGGTATCAGCGAGAGCGTGCAGCGGCGAGTCCTTGCCGCCGCCGCCGACCTTGGCTACGAGAGCAGCGATGCAAAACAGACAACCGTTCTTCAGAACGTCAGCCTGCTGACCAGCCTGCACCTGACTCCCTCGCTCGATCCGTTTCACGCCGACGTGCTGAACGGGGTCGAGGTGGCATGCAGCGAGGAAGGAGTCCACCTGAGCTATGCGACCTTCGGCAACGGCTCGTCCAATGCCGACATGGTGCTCCACCGGCTCCGCCAGAACCCGGTCGATGGCCTGCTGCTGCTGTCGCTCGATGATCAGGCGCTCATCGAGAAAATCCGCGCGCTGAACCTGCCGATGGTCATGATCAACATCGACAACCGCGAGGTACCCGAAGACACCTTCCTGCCCGACAATTACCAGGGGGCGCTGCTTGCCATGCACTACCTGATCGACTGTGGTCACCGGCGGATTTTACACATCACCTGGCCGACGCGGAGCACGCTTCGCCGCCGCACCGAAGTCTATCAAGCTGCCCTGGAAGAGACAGGAATCCCCTACGATCCTCGCCTGGTTGTCGAGACGGAGATCAACGCCGAGGAAACCTACAAGGTGATGACTCACCGGCTGGCGCAGGAGGAACCCGACTTCACGGCGGTCTTTTGCGCCAACGACCTTTCCGCGATGGGATTCATGCGCGCCGCGCAGGAAATCGGGCTGCGCATTCCCCAGGATGTTTCGGTGATCGGATTCGACGACATCGCAGCAGCAGCGTTTTTATCCCCTCCTCTGACCACCATACGGATCGAATCCGGGGAACTGGGCGCACTGGCCCTGCGCCGCCTGATCGACCGGGCGGCTGCGCCAAATATGACGCCCATCCGGGTTTCCCTCGCCTGCCGCCTGATTGAACGCCAGTCTGTAGCCAGTCTGTAGCCAGTCTGTAGTCAGCCTTCAAGTTCACAGGCAATATAACCAAAAGGAATTGAGCTTATGACGCCTGTCCCGGCGATCGGGACGGCGCGGTCGCTCCTTGCCCTTCGACTCCCGGAAACCATCTATGGCGGCGGTATCCTGATCATGTCATTCTTCAGCGGGATTGTGGACGAGAACGATCGTATATGGCCCCAGGGCTGTTCGCCTTCGTTCCGGGCGATGCTGGGGCTGTTGGTGGAGGAATATTTGTCCTACGCTCAGGGAGAGGTCAATGCTTTTCAGAATCGATGTTGGTCAGCGTTTCGACTGCCACCTGTGAAGCGACATCATCCGCCTGCAAGTGGCTGAACCCATCGCCACCTATCTCCACGACTACTATAGTGGCCGCCCAGCGATCACCTGTCACCGGTACGGCAGCGGCGAATGCTACTATAGTAGATAGTATAAATTCAGTAGATCGAAAAAGCCCCTCGAAGTTCGTTAAAGTGTAGTTGGACAAACACTGAGAACAACGAGGAGCCAACTACGATCTTATGGTAACACTGAACTACCAGCAAGTGCGCGATGAGTACATGAACATGATGAACAATCACATTGAGTTGAAAACAAACAGTACCAAAGCCGATCAAGAGATGGTGATTGACCTATTGGGCCTCGCTGCCGTGAATAGATGCTCGCTCAACACCGCTTGCGAAAGCGTGCATGATGCCCCCACCAGCCCGGCGATCCTGTATCAACTACGGCAGGGCTGGCTGGATGATCTTGATCTTGGTGAAGTCGAGGAGCAACTCAATAACCTGCTGATTGAACTTCTCCCCGACTATATTCAAGGCCGACAACACGAAGTGGCGATTGACCTGACCAACGTTCCATATCACGGAAAAGCCTGCCGCGATGACGATGAAATCCGTCGCTCAATGGCCAAATCTGGCACAACCCACTTTCACACCTATGCCAGTGCCTATCTCGTCAAGAACAACAAGCGGGTCACGCTGGCGATCACCTACTGCTGGGCGCATGACAACTGCTTCGATATCTTGCTGCGGTTACTCTCCCGTTTGGAAGAACTCGATATCGGTCTCAAGCGGCTGCTGGTTGACCGTGAGTTCTACTCAACGCAGATCATTCGTTTTCTCAATCAGCAGAACTGGCAAAGCATTATGGCCATCCCCGCACGTGGAGAAACACTGAAAACACTCAAGAAAGAAACCGCGCGCAGCCATCAACGACTCTACACCGTTTCCAGTCAAGAGCATGGGAAGGAACCTTTCACCTTGCATGTTGTCTGTCGCTATTCCAAAGGGCGACGGGGCAAACGTGGTATTGACCGCTTCCTCTTTGCGGTACTTGGTCGTCCCTGGACGGGGACACCAGGCCAATTAGCCGAGAAATACCGGCGGCGCTTTGGTGTGGAAACCAGCTATCGCCTGATGAACAAGGTGCGGGTTCGCACCACATCCCGCGACCCGAAACTGCGCTTGTTATTCTTTGTCCTGGCCTTTACCTTGCTCAATCTCTGGGTCTATCTCCAATGGGCGGTGCTGGCTGTTCCGCGTCGCGGTGGCCGCTGGCTCGACCACAGCTTGCTTCGACTGGCTCGATTCATTGATTTCTTGCGGGATGCGATCCGCGAAGTCCGAAAACCTGTACGTGAAGTGTCACGTCCTGTATGCGTTTTTTAAAGTACTGAAATTGGCAAAACCGCCAACTTCTGCTTCGAGTCGCAAAAAAAGACCCCGGAGGGTCTTCGATAGGGTAGAGGGGAGCTGCGGCGAGCCACTCTGTATGTGTTTGAGATAACCGCTGGCAGTGTACATAGCTCCCCTATCGACGGCAAGATGATCCATCGTCCCACACAGTCAGTACCTTATGATTACATCTGAAACTCAGCCGCATAGGCGCGTTCGGGGAAACTCATTTCACCAGGAGAACTGACAAGTTCGTCGAACGTATCCTGGGATATACCTACATTTTCGTCCCTATTCGCCTGAGCCTTCAAGCCGCTAAGGTAGGCAAAGGGTGCATTCAACTGAACGTCTTGAACATCTCCCTCCCTATCGACGATCACCTTCGCAATAATCATCTTAAGTAGCTGAGCCTGTTTTCTCCTCGTGAGCCGGGTAAACAGGATCGGTGCACTGGATAACAAAGCGATGGCTGCCTCCAGATCGTCGAAATAGACGACTGCCTCTCGCTGCAATTGTTCAATTGCTCTGTGCTTTTGCTTCAGCTTCGACTGCCACTCCCGCCGCAGTTCATCATACGCTTCCTGACTGAGCTGTTTCTGAAGGAACAACCGAACCAGGTCGGCTTCTTCTGCTTGCAGCAGCGATATCTGACGCTTGAGCCTGGCGATTTCCTCATCCCGGTCGGGGCCATTGATTTCAGCGATATGCTGTCGATAGAGTTTCCTCCCCGATGGCAGCAAGTTGGCTGGAATGACGATTTCTTCTAGATGCTGGGCGATCTGTTTTTC
>DAOUES010000104.1:0-18368 GCA_034430335.1 Anaerolineae bacterium
TCGCGCAGTTTCTGACGCCGTTCGCCGGGCAGTTGGGCGGTGACGGTCACCGCCAGCATCAACAAATAGATTCCCCACACCGCCGCCGGGGAAATCCCTTCGACCACCAGCGAGGCGTTGGGCAGCCGGGCAAACGTCCTGACGATCCACAGCGTCCAACTGAGGAACACCCAGCTTCCCCAGGCAAAGATCTGGCCCAACGGCTGGAATATCAACCCGGCCAGCACGCCGATCCCGCCCAGCACCATCAGCGGCGTTTGGGCCGGAATGATCAGGAAATTGACCGGCAGCGAAACCAGCGAGAAACGCTCGAACGTGTAGGCCATGATCGGCGTGGTGGTGATCTGTGCAGCGACCGTCACGACGAAAGCATCGGAAACCAGCGCCACGACCTGTTGGGCAGTCGATTCGGAGAACACCTGTGACAGTCCTTTCTCGAACCAGGCTTGCAGCGGTTCGACATAGAGAATCAACCCCAGCGTTGCCAGGAAGCTCAGTTGGAAACCGACATCCCACAAAACCAGCGGGTTGATCGCCGTCATCAACAGCGCCGCGAACGAGAGCGACGCGAGTCCGAAGGTCTGCCGGTACAACTGCGCGGCAACCAATCCCAGCGTGGTCATGATCGCCGCCCGCATCACCGCCGCGTCGCCGCCGACAAAGACGGCGTAGCCCATCACCCCGGCGATGGTGATCGCCGCCACGACTCCCGGTTTTTTGAACAGCCTCAAGCTGACGCTCTGGATCAACCCGGCAAGGATCACCATGTTCGACCCGGAGATGGCGATTACATGCGTTGCACCGGTCGCGTTGAATGCTTCGCGCACGTCCGCGCTGATCCCGGTTTCGATGCCCAGCAGAATCCCCTCGAGCAGCGACGCCTGCGGATCGGGCAGCAGTTGGGAGATATCAGTCCGGGCGCGTTCTCTGAAATCGAGCAGCGCCGCCCGGATGGGATTTCCCTGCCGCTCCCCGCTGACCTCGACCTGGGCGTAGCGCATCAGGCTGTAGACGCCCTGCCGGGCCAGGTAATCACGGTAGGAGAAGGTGTCGAGTTCTGGCGGGGTGATCAGTTCCCCGCGCACCCGCACCGGGTCACCGTAGCGATACGATCCGCCGACCGGAGCTTCGACCAGCACGAGACCCACTACCGCCGATTCTTCGCCCTCGCCGACGATCAACTTTTCGGCCCGAACGCGCAGCATAGCATAAGTATCCCGCCTGTCCGGGGCATCGACAATCACCCCTTCGATGGTCACGAAGCCCTGATCGTTGTAGGTGGCAAGATCGTGTTCGCCAAAGTGAGGGATCGCCGCGCAGTAACGGGCCGCACCGAGAAACAGCAGCAGGAGGCAGGCAAACACCGTTCGCCACGTTTCGTGGCGGCGGGCAACTATCAATGCTGCCAGGGCGACCCCGGCCATGATCAGCCACTGCCACCAGGCAGCGGCGGCGTGCTTTGCCAGCGCGATCCCGATCAGCCAGCCGCAGGCAAGGTAAACAAGAGTCATGCTCCCGACTCCTTACTCAAAGTAAACCTGGCTATCAGTGTAGCACAGCCTGGACGAACTTCCCGCATAAAATAACTGCGGCGGAACTGTGAATGGTTCCGCCGCAGAAAAACACTTGTGATATTCAGGGTTCGATACTACCACCCCGACAGGTAGTCGATGGCCTTGTCCAGCAGCACGTCTCGCTCGCCGACGAGCGATTCTTCCGTAACCGGCACGTCGATATCCGGCAGGACGCCCGTTCCCTCGATATGGATGTTGCCGTCGGCGTCAACCCCGCGTCCAATCGTGAACCAGATTTCCTGATCCTCCGGCATCATGAACACCTCGACAGCGCCGCCCCCTCCGGCGGTCGGGTAAAAGCCGATCAACGTCGCCCGATCCTCAAGCGTCATGTCATAGGAGAAGAACTCGCACGCGCTGACACAATCCGGGCTGATCAACACGACTACATCGCCGTGATAGCGCAGGTCTTCGGGCGGCAGGATGAAATAGTCCATGTCCTGATCATCGAATGTAAACGTATCGAGCTTCTCGTCGTAGTAACCCATATTACCGAGCGCCAGTTCTTCATCGAAGAAATATGCGGCCATCTGGTCGGCCAGAAAGCCGCTTCCACCGCCGTTCAATCGCATGTCGACGATCAGGCCCGGTGAGCCGGTTTCGTTCAGCGTCTGCATCAAACGCTCCCAGAGTTTGATCGTCAGCAGTTCGTCGTCAAGGAACCCGTATATGTTGACGTACACAATCCCATTGTCAAGCACTTTGTATTCAACCGGAAGCTCGAACCCGGTCAGATCGCTGCCAGAATACCCGGCGAACAGGCTGTCTGTTTCTTCGACAGCCGCCAGTGTCGCCGTCGCCGCCCGTCCACCCGGATTTTGATACTCAACCGCTACCCGCGTCCCCGCCGGGAACCGGACGGCAAACAGCAGTTGGTCGAGGCGGTAGGTATGCGGTGAACTGTACGGGCCAAACCAGGCGGTAGTTGCCGAAACCACGTCGGATATCGGCGTGCCGTCAAACGCGAATATTTCCGCGCCAACCTGTATCCCTGCATTGTCGGCAGGACTGCCGGGCAGCACATAAGTGACGAAGGTCTGGTCATCGTCCGTCTCGCCGATATTGAATCCCAGAGCACCGCCCTTCAAATCCCAGAAATCTTCCGACACAAATCCACCGCTGACGTGTATATCAGGGATTTGCCAGATGAAATCTCTCAGGGCGCGTCTGTAGGCCAGGGAATCACGGCTCCGTTCGGCTTCTTCAAAACGCGGGTAGAACTCTTCGTGCAGCGCATTCCAGTCGATGCCTTTGTACTCGGTAAAGGCGTACTCCTTGCTCATCTTGTCGACCATAGCGTCGAAGGCATCCGTATAGCTCATCGACGAGAAATCATCCATCGCCGTGCCTTCAGGCTCAAGCAGGTCGATTTTTTGTTCCCGGGAGCGATCAAAGAGAAACGGCTCGACATCCAGGTCGACAACCGTGTAGCCCTGCGGCAGCATCACAACCGGGTCGTCGTCTGTAAACAGTAAGCCGTCCGCCCCAAACTCTGAAGGGAACGCCTGCCGGTCATCGGGGGCATAAACAAGCAGTTTCCCGCCGATGATCTCGCGCTCGGTCTCGTGCTCTTCACTGGTGATCGTCGATGCATAGGCCGTCGACCAGCCGCCCCCACTGAGGTCACGCTCCTCCAGGAACGGGTCGCCCCAGGTATTCGTCCAGTAAGCGACCGCAAAGACCATCACGCCGGTATCGCTCTCGCCGTCATTGTCCACGTCACGCAGCCCACCCTGCGGCTCGATAGGCAGGGCAAGGCTGTAGGTAAATGGGGAAGTGAAAAAGTCTGAGGTGATCTGGCCCAGGGTTTGCGATTCGACCGGCATGATATAGGTTCGATCCCGGTCGACAAACCCGGCCTGGTCTTCGAGAATGATCTCCGGCTGCGCAACCCCTGCGGTGAAGAAGTAGTTGGTATAGGATACCTCACCATGAAGGACAACCGGCCCACCCTCGTCGTTGGCGATCACTGCCGGGGGAATATCAGCATCACTTTCAGGGGCCATAACTCCTTCCGATTCCCCGGTCGGTACAGGGGAAGGCTCCGGGGTATCGGCAGCAGCCATGCCATCCGGTTGAAATGCGCCACAAGCCAGGCTCGTAAGCACAACAGCTATCAATACAATGAGCGGTTTTTGCCTGTTCATCACCCTGTTCTCCAATTGATTCTTTTATTTTGATTCCGATCACAAAACCAGCCCCTTTAATATATTGCATCAAGCCATAAAAAGCATTTCGGGGCACCTTCCAGGGGGTGGCTCAAGTTGGTGGGTGTATCTATATTGCCCCCAACCTCCTTCCGGCCACCTCCCTTTGCAAAGGGGAAGGAAGAACCAGGCGACGACCGGCGGTCGAAGCGAGGTCGGGTGGAGATTTACCCATGGGCTGAAACAGTCCCCTCAGGATCAGCGGTCGCCGCTATAGATCAGCGGTCGCGGTGCAAAAGGAAATGCACCAACTCGTTTAATGCCCAGGCCGCTTCGCCCTGGGGCTGCGCTTCCGCGAGATGGCGGAGCGTTTCATCCGAGTAGCGGCGGGCGAGCTGCTCGGCGTAATCGTGGGCACCAACCCGGTCGAGCAGGGCGACAATCTCGGCGACCCGGTCATCGTCAAAGGGTTCTTCGGCAGCGTAGAGCTTTTGCAGTTCTTCGCTGCGCTCCAGGCCATAGAGCACCGGCAGAGACTTCTTTCGCTGGTGGATGTCGATGGCGGCTTTCTTCCCGATCAGGGCCGGATCGCCCCAGATATCGAGGATGTCATCGAGAACCTGAAAAGCCAGGCCGAGATTACGGCCAAAGAGGGCATAATGCTGCTGCGCTTCCTCGTCACAGCCCCCGGCCAATGCTCCCAAGAGGGCCGAACCACGCAGGAGGGCGGCGGTCTTCCCTTCGATCATGTCCAGGTATTCGCCGGTGGTGACTTTTTCGCGGTGCTCGAAAAGCATGTCGAGGTGCTGACCGCGCGTCAGTTCCAGGCAGGTCTCGCCGAGAATCTGCAACATGTGGGCCGTCACCGCCGGGTCTGTCGACTCTTTTTGAAGATAAGGGATCGCCAAAAATGCAAGGGCGAACTGGGCGTCACCGGCGTTGATCGCCTGGGCCTCTCCCCAGATTTTCCAGACGGTGGTGCGCCCGCGCCGGGTCGGACTGTTATCCTGGATATCGTCATGCAGCAGCGAGAAGTTGTGGATCATCTCGACGGCTGCTGCCGCCGGTCGGGCGGCGCTCAGATCGCCGCAGCCTGCTTCACAGGTCAGAAGACACAGGATCGGGCGGATGCGCTTGCCGCCGCGCCTGGTTTCGACCGGCTGGCCGTTCTCGTCGATCCAGCCCATGTGATAGTGGAGCATCCGGTAGAACAGCGGCGGCGCGTTATCGGCGGGGGTGAGGACGGTTTGCAGGTCGGCTTCGACGATGGGCAGCAGGCGGTCAAAATAGTCCGATAGTAATTTCATCTGGCATTTATCTTTCGTTCAAAGACCATCTGTAAATTCGCTCCGCTAACCGGCGGATAGGCCTGGTAAGTATCTGCCTGTTCTAATTTACGGATAGTACCTTAATCTCGTTGTAGGGGAACAGTCTGCAAAACCTCAAGGTTAGAAGAGCCGCATGACAACATCGCAATGCGAAGCTGGGCAAGCATGACGCGGATCGCTTCGTCGAGTGCTTCGGGTGAATCGGCAGCGGCACGCAGGAACGGCCCGGCGATGCCACACAGGGACGCGCCCAGTGCAATCGACTTGGCGATGTCGATCCCATCGCGGAGGCCGCCGCTGGCAAAGATCGGCAAAGACGGCGCGCCGTGACAGGCCATCTGGATCGACTCGGCGGTGGGGATTCCCCAATCGGCGAAAGCACGGGCGACTTTAGCATGGAAAGCGGTCGGGGCGCGGTGGTATTCCACCTCGCTCCAGGAGGTGCCGCCGGAACCGGCGACATCGAGCGCGGCGACTCCGGCATCGGCAAGCCGGCGGGCGACCAACTCGGACAGGCCCCAGCCGACTTCTTTGGCAATAACCGGAACCGACAGCATGTGACATACCTGTTCGATCTTGTCGAGCAGCCCGGCCCACTGCGTCTCGCCTTCCGGCTGGACGGCTTCTTGGAGCACGTTGAGATGCAGGAACAGCGCATCGGCCTCGATCATCTCGACGGCCTGCATGCAGTGTTCGGCATCATAGCCGAGGTTCAACTGGACGGCTCCCAGGTTGGCAAACAGCAAAATATCGGGGGCAATGGAACGAACCTGGAACGTCTCTGCCAGGGAGGGGTCTTCGATGGCGGCACGCTGCGAACCGACGCCCATCGCCAAGCCGTGCGCCTGGGCAGCAGCAGCCAGCCGGTGATTGATCGACTGCGCCTGGGGCGCGCCGCCAGTCATCGAGGAGATGAGCAGCGGTGCCCTGAGCGTTTTGCCGAAGAGATGGGTGGTTGTGTCGATGTCGGGCAGATTCAACTCAGGCAGGGCGCAGTGAACAAACCGGTATCGTTCAAGGCCGGTCGTCAGGCGGGGGAACCGGACATCCTCTTCCAGATTGATGCGGATATGGTCGGCTTTGCGCCGGGATGTGCCGGGCGGCTGCTTGTTTTCTCGTCCCGTAACTTTCGACATAAGGCGGTGTTCCTTAAGGTTGAATGATGCCCATCTTACCTGTTTAAAACTTGACCTGTCAAGATGGGAGGTAGAATGGAGTGTATTCGCACCCTGGGGCAATTACCCGGCGCTGAAGCACCGGGCTAAAATCGGATAGGTCACGGTGAGCCGATCTTCCCTCAACGCTTCAGACAAAGAATACACCTGTAGAATAGTTAAGAGCTATCATTTTTGACGAACCGCCTGGACATGATAAACTAACTCGAGCTTGGTGAGACGAAAACACTAGGAGGTGGACTATGGCAGGCTCAGAAGATCGTATTCGCGACATCATTGTCGAACTGCTTGGCGTTGAGCCAGATAAGGTAACACGTGAGGCGCGATTCCGTGAAGACCTAGAGGCCGACTCGCTCGACCTTGTGGAATTGATCATGGAATTCGAGCAGGAGTTCAACAGCGAGATTTCTGACGAAGAAGCGCAGAAGATCAAGACTGTTGGCGACGCCATCGACTACTTAGAAGCGCATATGGGCTAGGGCAGCACCTGCCTGGAAATTCTGAGACAATTCAAGTCGAACACGCAGCGGGTCAGGTTGACTGACCCGTTTGTGCTTTGATATCCAACAGGCGCACTGCCTGAAGGATGACAACGACAAGAAGCCCGACGGTAAAAGCCGCCACTCCCCAACCGGGAGAGATCGGCGCAGCGTAGTGGGCCTCAAAAGGCTTACGCAACCGCAAGAAGGCCGATCCGCCAAAGCCAACCGCCAGACCGCTCAACAGGGTCAGCAAACCCTGGCGACCTCTCTCCGGGAGAAGGTCGGTAAGCAGACTGGCGGCGACGCCCACCCAGATCAACGCGGCGACGAGAAAGCGCGTGCCGAAGGCATCGGAGCGCCACAGTTGAAGCACCTGGGGATAGGGCGGGAGCAGCACGAGGCCGGGCAGCAGGGCGATCAACCGCACTACCCAGCGCCACCACAGTTCCCTGATCACAACCGCCGCAACCGCAAGCGCAACTGCCGCCAGCGCGATTCCGAGGCGAAGCCGGTCAGGGTCAGCGTGGAGCGGCCCGGCGCGGACATCGACCAGCACGGTCGACCACTCGGCCAGATCGACGGCGTTGAGGGTCAGGCTCGATACACGGTGGGATATCCAGGGTCCCCAGACGCCAAGCCATACCAGGCCAAGAGCAAGCAGGCTGATCCGATCGCTGCGGGTTGGGCTGAGGTTAACCCCCAGTTTCCTGGCTATCATTCTCATTGTCATTGATCCCGTTGGATAGTTGATCGAACAGATCGGCGATCTGGGTGCTCTCCTGCGACTGCTCGTCGAAATAATCGTCGATGAACTGGCTGCGGCGCATGCGCAGCGCCATCGGCGCGACGGCGTGGAGGTCATCGACGGATGCCCTGGTGCGACCATCGGCAGCAGCATAGGCGCGAGCGGCTTCGAACATGGTGAACTCGGCACGGTGCGAGTGAATGTTCAACTCCCGCACCAACTGCAAACCGAGATCGCGCGCTTCGGGTGATACTTCTACCTTATGCAGCAGCTCGCGGGCGACGACCACATCGGCGCGGGCGAAGCTGGTTACCTCTTCGAATGATCGAATAAACGCCCTGGGGCTGTCTCTGAACAGGCGGATACGATCGTAGACCGCCATGCGTTCCTCATATTCGGTGAGGCCGCCGACGAGGACCCGCAGCCCAAACCGGTCGAGAATCTGCGGGCGGAGCTTACCTTCTTCGGGGTTCATCGAGCCGATCAGCGCGAAACGCGCCCGGTAGGTGGCTTTCATCGGGCCGCGCCGGACGGTGTACTGGCCCTGCGCGGCGGCGTCAAGGATGGCGTCGACGATCTCGTTGTTGAGTAGATTGACCTCGTCAATGTACAGAAGATTCTGATCGGCGCGAGACAGGATGCCCCGGTCGAGGCGAACCCGGTTTTGCTGGAGGGCGATACGCTCGTTGATGCCGCCGATCACGTCGTCGAGGCGGGCATTCAGGGGAAGTTCGATCAGGCGAACCGGCTCCAACCGGGTGATGCTTTCGCCCTGTTCGAGTTTGGCGGCACATTCGGCGCAAACACCTTCCGGGCCTTCGGCCTCGAAATCTTCCGGCATACAACCGTACATGCAGGTGCTGTGGGCAATCCAGGGAAGCAGGTCGCTGAGGCCCCTGGCGGCGGTAGTTTTACCTGTCCCGCGCGGCCCGATCAGCAGGGTGCCGCCGACGTTGGGGTTGATCACGGTGAGGAGAAGCGAAATCCGCATCTCGATCTGGCCGACCAGACCCATGAAAGGAAAGGGCAGATGCTCGGCAAGGCCGAGGTCTTCGCCGGGTGTTTCGAGCACACGGCGGGAGGAATGGCTGTTGAGGAGCCGCATCAACATCGAGGTGTGCGGGCTGCGCTCACCGGTCAGCAGGTATGACGGGATATTGTTTGCCTCGACCGCTGCTTCCTCGTCGGGGGGTGGGGTTGGGCCGGCGGCTTCCTGTTTCTTTCTTGCCATAAGGTTCCTTTTGTCGATCAATCCATATCGGGACGCCGGTCAGAGAGGCGTTTGAAGATGGTGGGGTCTTCTTCCAGAACATCGACCATTGAGTACGATAATTCCGAGAAGGAGGGTGGAAGCGGGGCACGGGCGGGCAGATCAGGTTTGGGGGGACGCGGCGGGATATCGGTGCGAAGCTCGCGGCGATCAGCGGTGCGCTTACGCAGGATACGCGAATCTTTGCTCAGTGTGCCGATCCATTCACCATCGGACTTGTAGACATCGCCGTTTTCTTCGACCCAGCCGATCCAGGTTCCTTGAAGGTCCCAAATATGCCCATCGAGCAGGGTGGCGAGCCAATCGCCATAGGAATCCCAGATATACTGCCCAGGGAACTTCGCTTTCTTTGCCATGCTGTCACCTCTGGTATGATGATAATAGATGATATAGGGACCCTGATCTTAGAATCAAAGTGCCGTCTCTGCCAGCACAGATCGTCAAAGATTAACGGATTGTAAGGGAAAAGAAACAACCGGGCATTTTGGCACTTAAACGAGAGCCGATGCTATACTAGCCACAACTGTTATTTGACCGCAATAGCCCGTTACAAAGACGGTAGTCATGACCTTCAACTGGTTGGCTTTTCAAACTCATCCTCACCTTGATCTAAGTGTACCCTGGTTGGGGTATGTCACAGCACTGGTCTATGCTCTGCTGGCCGGATTCCTCATGACACGCTACCGGCACAGCTTCAATAAACTCAAGCAGCAGCGCTGGATACTCTTCGCTGCCTGTATGATAACGACCCCGCTGCTTGACCAGGTGCTGGTTGTCACCATGCCCGGTATTGGCGCTCAAAACGAAATGGCTGCCGGGATTTTCGGGTTCGTTCCATTGGTGGCCGCTGCCCTGTGGCTGGGATCAGGACCGGCAGGGCTGATCGGGCTGGTCGGCGGGATGACGCATGCCCTGTTCGTCACCGGGCGGCTGACCCAGCCGGTCGAGATGGCCCTGGTAGGGATACTGCTGGCGATTGTCTTCAACCAGCCGTACCGGGGGCAACCGGCCCGGTGGCTGCGACTGCCGCCGGTGGCCGTTCTCCTGGTGGTCGTCCTGGCCGCGTGGCCGCTCGAACTGGCCGGTATTTTTGCGACAGGAAGAGCCGGGCTGCTGGCAAACCTCGAACGGACGATCAGTTATATTTCCCCGGTGCTTGAGATATATCTGCTGACCGGCCTTGTGGCGGCGGCGCTGTTCCAGGTCATCCTGGCGCGCCGACCGGCATGGCAGCCGGTGCGCGACGAGCAGTTGATCGTCGCCCCCTGGCAAAAGCATCTCAACCGCCGTCTTCTGTATACCTTCGCTCCACCGGCGGTGCTGTCGATCATCCTGGTGGCGATAGTGGCCGGACTGGCAGGCTACCGCGCGGCGATGCGGCTGATCGCGGCGGAGATGAGCCGGGACGCGGTGAAGATCGGTGCGCTGTCCGAAAGCCAGGAATCCTCTCCCCTGGCCGAGGTGCTCTTCGACAGCCTGGTGGGTTCCGGCGAGGGGTTGATCATCGACAGCAGTGGGCAGATTGTGTTCAGCGCTGCCGATTCCGAGTTCGAAAGCCGGGTGTTTCCGGTCGAGAACATGCGATTCCTGTTTTACAGCGGCGGCGGCAGCGCCTATCTCCAGGTGCAGGCGGATGGCACGCGGCAGATCGTCTACGTACTGCCGTTGGATGGAACGGAGTCTCAATCGGCGGTGATCATCGTGCCTGACGAGGTCGTGCTGCGGCTGGCGATCCAGATCGCGTTTCCGCTGCTGCTGATGCTGACGATCCTCATGGCCGGGCTGCTGATATTATTTCTGAGGCTGATCCGGCGCATCACCGACCCGCTGGAGATGATGGTCGAGGCGACCGGTTCAATCGCTGCCGGGCGGCTGTCTGAATCACTGCCGTACGGAGGCGAGGACGAGATCGGTCGGCTGGCGAGCGCGTTCGAAAAAATGCAGATTCGTCTCCAGGAGAGGCTCGTCGAGCAGGAACGGCTGCTGGATGTCAGCCGGAGTGTTTCTTCGAATCTGGAGTTGTTCAGGGCGATGCCGCCCATACTCAACAGCGCCTTAGATGTGACAGATGGACGGGGTGTGCGCATCGCCCTGAGTCGTGAGGAAGCCCCGTCTTCGCAGACTTTCCAGACCGGGCCGCTGGCTTCGGCGATGGCCGTGCTGGACGGGCAGCTTCTCGACCTCGTCGAGCGGCAGGGGACAACGGTGATCAGCCGGTTGTGGCGGGCCAGCGGAACGCTGGATATCAACGAACTTGACCCCAATATCAAGTCACTCGTCGCGCTCCCGCTGCGGCGTGATACGACATTCCTGGGCATGATGTGGGTCGGTTATGACGAGGAACGGTCTTTCGAAGAAGCCGAGATGACATTCCTCTCGACGCTGGCAGGCCAGGCGGCGGTGGCGATTGCCAACGCGCAGTTATTCGCCGAAGCCGCCGAAGGACGGCGAAGGATGGAGGCCGTTCTACAAAGCACGGCAGACGGGATCGTCGCCGTCGACCCGGACGGGAAAATCATCCTGTTCAACCCGGCGGCTGAAAAATATCTCGGTGTACGGGCGGAACGGGCGCTTGGCAGCAAGGCGATCACCGCGATCAATGCGCCGGAACTGACCCGCCTCCTGGTCGATTTCCAGGAGCCGAACGCCGTCCTGGAGACAAAGAGCCGGGATAACCGGACGCTGCTGGTCAGCATTTCGACAATCGTCGGGCAGCGCAGCGCTGTCGCCGGGCGGGTAGCGGTGGTGCGCGATATCACGGCGATCAAAGACCTGGATAACATGAAGACGGTCTTCATCAGGATGGTTTCGCACGATTTGAAGTCACCGCTGACGTATATGCGCGGCTATGCTTCGCTGGTGCCGATTTCCGGCGATCTCAACGAGCGGCAGAAAGAGGCGCTCAACTGGATCAACGGCGGCATCGAAGCGATCTCCCAACTGGCGGATCGGTTGACCTACCTGGGGAAGCTGCAATTCGGCGAGAACGTGGAACTCGATCTTGCACTGGTCGATGTCGAGGAGCTGATCAGGGAGGAAACCGGGCGGCATATCGAACTGGCCCGGCAGAAACGAATATCGGTGGATCTGGATATCGAGGAGAAGCTGCCGCTTCTGTTAGCCGATGGGCTGCTTTACGGACATGCGATCACGAACCTGATCCAGAACGCGCTGAAGTATACACCTGGCGATGGCAAGGTAATCGTAAAGGCTTATCGAGACGCCGAAGACCGGCTTTCTGTTGCAGTCCGTGATACGGGGATCGGGATACGGAAAGAGGACCAGGGCCGGTTGTTCGAGGCTTTTTACCGGGTTCCACACCGGGATGGCGATCCCCAGCGCCCATCGGGTTCGGGGATCGGGCTGGCACTGGTGAAAGCAATCGCTGAAGCACACGATGGGACGGTCGGCGTCGAGAGCGAATTCGGTAAAGGCAGCACATTTGTGATTTCACTGCCCATTCTCGACGCGGAGGAGATCGCGGATAGACAGTAAATTCAAGTTCGGCGAATCGCTGATATTCTTTGCGCTGTTCACACAGCACTGACAAAATGGACTGACGATCCAGATCGTCAGTTCGTTTGATCAAGGATGGATTACTGCATGGCTATTCGCGTTTTATCGCAGGAGGTCGCCAACCAGATCGCCGCCGGGGAGGTCGTCGAGCGGCCCGCCTCGGTGGTGAAGGAACTGGTCGAAAACTCGCTCGACGCCGGGGCGCGGCACATCATCGTCGAATTGGAGGAAGGCGGTAAGCGGCTGATCCGTGTTTCGGATGATGGCTACGGCATCCCGGCGGACGAGGTGGAGATTGCCTTTCACCGCTACGCGACGAGCAAGCTGGAAACAATCGAAGACCTCGACCGGATCGGTACGCTGGGATTTCGGGGCGAGGCGCTGGCGTCAATTGCTTCGGTGTGCCGGTTGACGCTGACCACCCGCGCCGCCGGGGAGGAGATCGGGACGCGGATTCAACTCGAGGGGGGGCAGGTGACGGCACTCGACGCGATTGGTGCACCGCAGGGGACGCTGATCGGTGTGGAGAACCTGTTCTACAACGTCCCGGCCCGGTTGAAGTTCATGAAGAAGGAAAGCACAGAACGCGGCCACATTGGGGCGCTGGTCAGCCGGTACGCGATGGCGTACCCATCGGTGCGCTTCGTCCTGCGACAGGGCAGCAAGGAAGTGCTGCGCACGACCGGGAGCGGCGATCTTCGAGAGGTGCTCGACGAAGTGTTCGGGTTGGAGGCCGTTTCGCAAATGGTGCCGGTCGAACAGCCTGCCGATACCCTGCGCGACGACCTGCCGCCAATTGGGGTAAACGGCTACGCCAGCCTGCCCGCGCTCAACCGGTCGAATCGGAACCAGATCACGCTTTTCGTCAACGGGCGCTGGGTGCAGGATTCGAGCCTGACTTACGCAGTGATCCAGGCGTATCACACAATGTTGATGGTCGGGCGCTACCCGGTTGCCGTGTTGATGATCAGCCTGCCGCCGGAAGAAGTCGACGTGAATGTCCACCCGACCAAAGCGGAGGTTCGATTCAGGCAGCCGAACGCGGTGTTCAGCGCGGTTCAGCGCGCCGTCCGGCGGACACTGGTCGACGAAGCGCTGCCGCCGACCATTCGCCACGAGGTGACCTGGGGATCGCCGGATTGGGCGGCACGCCGTGACCGGATCGCACAGGTGACGGGCGACCGCATCCGGCAGATGAACATCGACATGGAGATGGAAGGCCCCGGCCAGCGCCCCTACCAGCAGCCCCCGGCTGGTGCAGAAAGCGAAATATCGCCGCCTGCCCGCAAACGTAATCTGCCGATGCTGCGCGTCGTGGGGCAGGTTGGGGCGACGTATGTCGTGGCCGAAGGGCCGACCGGGTTGTACCTAATCGACCAGCACGCGGCCCACGAACGCATTCTCTACGAGCAGTTAATGGCTGAAAGCATCCAGGACGCGGTCGCCTCGCAGGAACTGCTAGAAGCGGCGGCGGTGGAACTACTGCCGGAACAGGTGGCGCTGGTCGAGGAGAACCTCGAAGTGCTGCACGAGGTCGGGTTTTCGGTCGAGCCGTTTGGCCGGAACACTATCCGGCTGCGGGCAGTTCCGGCAATCGTCAGCGGCGGCGACCCGGTCGAGGCGCTGCTGGCAGCGGTGGGGGAGATCGAGTGCGGCGAAATGCCGACCGAGGCAACCGCCGAGGAGATTTTGATCGCGCGGGTCTGCAAGCAAGTGGCAGTCAAGGCCGGGCAGGTGTTGAGCTACGAAGAGATGGCGGCACTGATCCGCCAGCTTGAGGAATGCGAATCGCCGCGAACGTGTCCGCATGGCCGCCCGACGATGCTGCATATGTCGGCGGAGCAGCTTGCAAAAGAGTTCGGGCGGCTGGGGGCGATCTAAAAACCTCCAAAAGGAAGCGGAGTGGGCTTCCTGACTACGATCACCCCCCCGCATTTCGCTGCGCGAAATGCCGCCCCCCTTAACAAAGGGGGCAGCATAACTCTTATTTTGAGTCATCCTGATCTCAGGGGGTGCCCCAGGTGAAGCGCCAGGTTTCGCCGTCGCCGCTGATCTGCTCCGCGTCGACATCGTCGCCGTCGACGACCACCACGTCCCATTCGTAAACAATCGAATCGCCGCCGTCGGGCTGAAGGCTGGCGGGCAGCCGGTAGACATTGCTGCGCGTGGTGGCCCGGAAGGTCTGATCGGCTTCGACATCGTAAAGCGTGACCAGATAATACGTCCCGGCGTAGAGCGGGCGGGTGGCGGCCCATTGCAGCACGACCGTTTCGCTGCGGTCGATCACCGCGTTGTCGGCGGGAGCCAGGAGCATCGGCGGGCCGGGCGTGGGCGTGGGGGTCGCGGTCGAATCGGGTGCCCCGGTCGGGGTCAGGGTGGGGGTCAGGGTGACGCGGATGTAAATCCGCAGGATATCACCGACACTGATCAACGAGTTCTGGGTCAGGCTGTTATCGTTGAGAATATCGGGGACGGTGGTGTTATAGACGTAGGCCAGATAGGAGACGGTTTCGCCTTCGGCGATTTCATGCATCCAGTACTGGCCGTCGGGAGACATGCAGCGATTTTCAAGGTTACAGCCGCGATAATCGGTCGTCTCACCCGGCGCTGATGGCGTTTCCCCGGCAGTCCCGGCGATCTCAGCACCTGCCTCCAGTGTATTCGTTGGACCGAGCGTCGGGCCGCCGGGGGTGGGCGTCTGCCGGGGGATCAGCAGAACGGTGTCTGCCGGGATCGGATCGTCGGGGCCGGTCATGCCGTTGAGCGCCAGCAGTTCGGGAATAACCGCCAGGTCACGGTAGCCAAACTGCTGGATGATGAAGTAAAGCGTGTCGCCTGCCTGCACGACGTACTGGTAGGGTTCAAGCGTGGCGGTGGCGGCGGGAAGTGGGGTGTCCGTTGGGGGAGATTCTTCGGTGGGACGAGGCGATGGGGAAGAGGTGGGCGTCAAGGAAGCGGATGGAGAGGCGACGACAGCTTCTTCCGGTTTGTCACGGCCACCGAATGCAAAAATCAGGCCGGCGATGATCGCCACGACCAGCAGTATCCCGCCGATGATCAACATCCGGCGGCTTCTTAAAAAGGTGATATCGTCGCGAAAGTTGGTTCCCATACCTCAACCCGGATATCTACACTTCGTTCAAACTGGGGGCAGTATACCGTCAAAGCGGCAGGGTTTCCAGACGGATCGATGACCCTAGCTCGACGGTGGGGCAGCGATCACCCGGCTGCCAGACGCCCGTCAAGGCCCAGATCGGCGGCGATACCCTGCATGGCTTCGAGCACCAGCGGTACATGTTCTTCCCACAGGTCGACGCCGAGTTCCTCGCAGCCCAGTTCGATATCTTCACGATCTGCCCCGGCAGCGAAGGCCCGGTCTTTCCACTTCTTCTTGACGGACTTGACGGTAACATCGGCGATGTTCTTGCTGGGGCGCACGAGGCTAACGGCGGTAACCAAACCGGTAAGCTCATCGACCGCGTACAATGCCCTGTCGCGCAGGGTTTCGCGGGGGACTCCGGTATCAATACCGTGACTGAGGATCGTGCGAATGTCTTCCTCTGAAACGCCGCGCTCACGGAGGATCGGCGCGCCCTTGACGGGGTGATCGTCGAGGTTAGGGTGAATCTCCCAGTCGAAATCGTGCAGGAGGCCGACAACGCCCCACGCTTCTTCGTCTTCCCCGTACTTTCGGGCGTAGGCGCGCATGGCGGCTTCGACGGCCAGCATATGGTTGACCAGATTCTCGCTTTTGGTGAACTCCTTGACCAGCGCCAGGGCTTCGTTGCGGTTCATAGACGATCTCCTTTGACGATTTCACCGTCGATTTTGTTGTTTGGCCCGATCTGCCGCCCCAGGATGACCGACTCGCGAATGTCACAGCCCTCCCTGATGCGAGAACCAGTCTCCAGATAGACATTTGGCCCCAGTTTGACATTCATGCCGACCGTGACTCCGGGGTCGATGTGGACGGGTGGAATGATCTTAGTTGATTTTGGTATCTCACTCAAAATCGCCGATTCGTTCAAGGCGGCCATCATACGGACATTCGCCAGCCGCAGGTCTTCAGGAGTATCGAGGCGGTAGCGTTCCTGAGTTTCGAGCGCCCCGACCAGAAATTTGTCATCGATCATCAGTTGGATGGCCTCGGCCAGGACGCTTTCGCCGCTTTGCTCGTGCACCGGGACTCTGTCGAGATAGTCGAGGATGGTCGGCTTGAAGCAGAAAATCGGCAAAGCCGTCTTGTAATCCTGGTGAGCGCCGATGGGTTCCTCGGAGATGATCATGACGTGGCCGCGCGGGTCGAGAAGGACGCCCGACGCCTCGACGATTTCATCCGGCGCATAGAACAGCGTCAGGGCGGCTTCGCTGCCGGGATGGGTCGAGAAGTACTGGCTGAGTTTTTCGACGTGGGATTCCGGGACCAGATTGTCGCAGGAGGCGATCATGAACGGGCCGTCGATCAATTTGCGGGTGGCAAACAGAGTCGACGCGGTGCCACGCCGGTGGCCCTGCGGCGCGAAGCTGATATCGGCATCGGCGTACCACTTGGTGGAGAGCCACTCGACGACACTGCCTTCTTTTTCGCCGACGACAACTGTAAAGCGGCGGATTCCGCAGTTGTAGTAACTTCTCATCACCCGCTCGATGATCGGTTTACCCAGCACCGGGAGCATGGCTTTAGGGCGCGTGCGGGTCAGGGGTTCCATCCGGCGGCTGGGGCTGGCAGCCATAATGATAGCGTGGTCGATCATGATTTGACTGTTCCTATAACTCGTAAATACCAGTTGGCGTTTCGTGAAACAACCGGATAACCGTTAGCCATGTTTTGACCCCTACCCCGGCCCTCCCCCTTCCAGGTGGAGGGAGCGGAATGCTGATAAGGGTTCGGCGTAAACAGGGTTGTTTGATTAAATTGTGAACGAGCAATTGGTATCTCAATCACTTTTCCATGAATACGTGAGTCAGGCCGGGGTGTATCGGTTCGCGTTTGAATTCATCGTAGCCCAGCTTCTTGTAAAAATACAGGTTGCGCTCGCTGAGATGCCCGGTGAACAGTTCGTAGCGTTCGACATGTGAGAAGGCGGCTTCTATCGCCGCCATCAACTGTCTGCCGATGCCCCGATTTTGACACCCAGGGTCGACGATCAACCTGCCGATGTAGCAGGTTCCATCCTGCTCGCAAGCCCGCACCGAGCCGACGATCCGCCCGTCGAGGCTCGCTTTGAGGAAGGTGTACCGGGAAAAATCGGCGATGAGACTATCAAGCGTCTGGGTGAGGGGCGGAATGTTCGGGTCGCCGTAAATCTCTGCTTCGCCGGTAAAGGCTGACTTCTGCAAAGCGAGAATATCGGCGGCGTCTTCGATGGCGGCCTGTTCGATGATGATTGTGTCTGAACTGTCGAGGTCTGGCATGGCTATCCCTTGCGAAAGCGATGTTTTTTTACACAACTCACCCGCGTGGCATTTTACCACGTGGAGGTAGACATTAAAACCGGAAGTATGACAGTGCCCAAGCCGGTTGGCTATAATCAGGAGGCAATTAACCTGAAACAAAGGAAGCGCATGATGACACCACAACATTTTCTATCCGTACGGGATGTTTCCGCAGAGGACTTCAACTTCATGATCGACAAGGCAATCGAGATCAAAAAGGCTCCTGAGCGTTGGAGCGACTCGCTGAAAGGGAAGACCCTGGCGATGATCTTCCAGAAGACCTCGACCCGTACACGCTTCTCTTTCGAAGTCGGGATGACGCAGTTAGGCGGGCACGCGATCTTCGCCCAGATGCAGCACACCCAGATGGGCATCCACGCCGACATCGCCGACGAGGGCAAAGTGATCTCCCGCTATGCCGACCTGATCATGGCGCGGATGATGTACTACAAAGACCTGGTCGAACTGGCCGAAGGCTCCGAGGTGCCGGTGATCAACGGGTGCGACGAGCGTTATCACCCGGCGCAGGCGCTGACCGACCTGATGACGGTCAAGGAGAAGCTGGGCAGAACCGAGGATGTCAAAATCGTCTATATGGGAATTGCGAACAACGTCAGCAACTCACTGTCGATGGGGAGCATCTACGCGGGGGCACGGTTTACGCTGTGCGTACCGGAATTCGATCCACCGGCGGT
>DAOUES010000105.1:0-10151 GCA_034430335.1 Anaerolineae bacterium
CACCGGCTGGGTTATCATCGCCCGGTACGCGGTATTCTAGCCAGGGGATCAGACCAGTGAGCAACATGCGTCGAACAACCATACTATTGATTGTCCTAGTCTCCGCCATGCTGTTGGCGGCCTGCGCCGATGCAGAAGTCGCGCTGCTGCCGACTTCCACACCAGCGCCACTCCCCCCCGTGCCAACTTCAACGGCGACACTGCTGCCTCCTCCCACCGTTACGGCTTTTCCGACGGCGACGCCGGGCGGCGAGTTGTTGGAAGCGCCCGCCGAGGAAGTCGTGGAGGAGGCGGTAGAAGCACCGGTAGAAGAGCCTGCGGTAGAGGAAGTTCCTGAGATCGAGGAAGAGGAAGAAGAGCCGCTGCCGGAGCCTACAGAGACACCAGAACCGACCTCCGAGCCTGCGCCTGAAGAACCCGGTGTCCCCAACGATGTGGAGTTAGGTAAACAGGTATTCAGCGGCGATTTTTTCCAGGGGTGGCCTGAGATCAAAGACAACGATTCGCATGTATATCTGGCCGATGGAGAATACAATTTCGAGGTCGGGCACCGGGTCGTGCGGTTCGTGGCGACGACCGCGCTCGATCTCCGTGATATGTATGCCCAGGTCGAGGCGATGCCGCAGACATGCCCTGATGGTGCCGGGTATGGTCTATATTACCGGTACCAGGATGAAGACAACCATTATGTGTTGAACGTTTCCTGCAAGAATCGTCTCACGGCGCATGTCAGAATCAACGGTGTGCTGCAATCTGAACCCCTGCTCGACAAAGCGCTTCCATCCGGCATGGACGCCGCCAGCTATGGTCCCCATCTGATCGGCGTTATGGCTAAGGGCAACAGTGTCGTCGTGTACTTCGACGGGGAGGAAATCGGCAGTTTTTCGGACTCCACCCACCGCCGGGGTGATATCGCGATCTACGCCGCCGGGTACGGCGTCGACGTGTTCGAAATTGCGTTCGACAACCTGGAGGTCTGGGAACTTCGCGAATAACCTACCGGCAAATCCGCTTTGCAAAGCCTGGATAGGGTGATCGAAGCGCGATTGCAGCCAATTTGTGAGTAGATACCCGGTGATCCGGCAGCAGTTTCTGGAACATATCAAAGTTGTCTTATTGGTCATTGCGCTGCTGGCGCTGGGCGCGATGGTGGCACGGCTCGTATCCGGGGCGCTGGCTGTCGGCGGGTCCCCGCCTGCTGCATCTCCAGAACAAACAACAATGCCGTCTATCCCGGATTTGTCGGGGACGGTCGTCCGGGACGATCTGGAATCGACCGCCGCTGCATTGAGAACATCAGAACCTCCTGAACCGATCAGGCTGGCCGATGAATGGGCCAATCGCCTGCTGGCTCAAATCCGGTCGTTGGGCGAAGACTCCTCCCCGAACCTCTACGATCTCGACTGGTGGCAGGCATCGGCAGTAAAGGGGGTTCTGAACGTACTGGGCGACAATATTGTCGTAGGTGAAGTACCCCTTTCGATCCACCAGCGGCAGGTGATCGACATCCTTGTCCCATCTGCCGGTGATTGGAACTCTTTGAAAACCCAGGCGTCGATCTCCTGGGAAGGCGACGCGCTGCTGCTTACCGCGAGTTCGAATGATACTGTTTCGTCGGATTCGCGGTGGCTGATCAGCCAGGGGACTCCGGCGCTGGCAATCGAAACCCTGGTTCGACAGGCCGGGTTAGACGGGCAGATTGTTATCGCCTCATACCGCGATCTTCCCGGCAACGAAGCCCAGCTTGTCGTGGTGCTTGCACCGGAAGGCGAACCGCTTCTATTGTCGACCCCGACCCCGGCAGAGACGCCAACCGCTGTGCCAACCCTGGATCAAACACCAACCGCTACCAGTCTACCCGACGAATATTTAGGGAGCGTGATCTCCGGGATAATCGATCCGGTGATCGATGCGGCCCCGTTGTTTCACCCGGCGGCCCAGGCCCGTTTTTCCGATTCAACGCCCTGGACGGGCGAATTGACCTGGCAAGAATCGGGAGCTTTTGTCGCGGAATATGAGATACCCTCGGAGAACCTGACCGAATTGAGCCTGTATACGCTCAAGGCCGACGATTCCAGCGGGGCGGTTGTCGGCCTGCTGGATATTGTCGCTGACGAAAGCGGCCTTCGGCTGCCTGACGAACAGCTCGTGTTCTACGGCCATCCACTCGACGAGGTTTACTACTGGATGGTCCAACATGCCGAGGCACGCGGTGGATGCCTGGTCGTCGCTATCGAAAGCTATGGAACCACGCAGGCAGCCACGATAATCGGCTTTGCGCCGTACGAAAACCAACACCTCCCGTAAAGATTCTGTCAGTTTATAGTAAGAAATCGCCTGTGAATTCCCGATAACAGTGTAGACACACATAATCGGGAGGGTCCACACATGGCGGTCTATGATACAAGCATCGACCAGGAGACTCTAAACATCCTGGTCGGCAAAGCGATGCTCTACGACGAGTTATGCGCTGCACTTCTCATGCAAAAGACACGTCCACACGTTTTGCAGGCGTTTCGTCTTTCCAAGCTGACGCAGCAGTACCTTGTCAATCTGCCAGATATGCCAGATTTGTGTCACCTGGCACAGAATATCCATGGATATCTGGGATAAGCAGGGTTTCGCCAACAATTCAACATAGCTGTTTCCGACAGGACAGCAGACAGTATTTTACGTCCGGCGGAATGGGTAGTTACTTCCGGTTTTAAGTTCGCTTGACTTAGAACGCGCGTTCGTGATATAATGCAATCACGTTCGAACCCATGTGCTATGGCTGGCTGTGATTTGCCGCAGTGAACAGCCTCATATGGAACTGGAGGATTATCCATGTCTGATCAAAAGCTGTCTGCCCGGCAGAAAGCAATGCTGGTATTTATCGACAATTTCATGCAGGAGAACGGTTATCCGCCGACCATTCGTGAAATCGGCAAAGCCTGCGATATTTCGTCGACCTCTGTGGTCAACTACAACCTGAACAAACTTGAGCGTGAAGGGTATCTCACGCGGGACAGGGAAGTTTCACGCGGGCTGCGTCTCGCCAATCGTGCCAACCAGGGCAGCGTGGTGCGTGTTCCGTTGATGGGGCGCATCGTAGCCGGTGAGCCGGTGCCTGTTCCAGGCAGCGATTTTTCGGTATTCGGCGATGACGAAGCCATCGAACTGACCAGTGATATCGTCGATCCCCACGACGACCTGTTTGCCTTGCAGGTTAAGGGGGATTCGATGGTCGATGACATGATCAATGATGGAGATATCGTGATCATGCGGCCCCACCGTGATGTCAAAAATGGGGATATGGTCGCTGCCTGGCTTTCCGACCGCGAGGAGACGACGCTCAAGCGGATTTACATGGAAGGCGACCGCATCCGGCTCCAGCCTGCCAACCCCAATATGGACCCGATATACGTGAATGATCCTTCCGTGGTAGAGGTTCAGGGACGGGTGGTGGCGGTCATCCGCCAGATGTAGATCGCTGCTGCTCTTATCTTTGAAAAGTCTCACACGCAGATGCCTGTCTGCGTGTTTTTCTATTCGCGGGCGATAATGTCGAATGCGTCTTCGGGGAGCACTGCTTCCAGGTCAAAACCCTCTATTACGCGCATTCGCTCCACTTCAATGATCTTCTCAATCGCCGCGATGGTCCTGTCAAGATCGCCTTTGCGGTTGAATACGACATAGTCGAACTCTTTCGCGGCGCGAATATGTCCCCGCGCGGTTTCTATTCGCTGGGCCAGGGAATGATTGTCCATTGTCTGGTCGCGCCGTTTGCGAATCCGGTTGACCAGGTCGATGGGGGGAGCGGTGACAAAGATAGTCACGCAGTCCGGACAGCATTCACGCACACGCCGCGCCCCCACGACATCTATTTCAGCGATGACGATATGCTTCTCTTCGGGGATTCCTTCGAACAGGTCGGCGGGCATACTGTAGAGTTTTCCGAGTCCGTAGACATCATGGCCGACCGTCTCGGCGTCGGCCTCCATGAGTTTCCCGGCCAGGGCCAGCTCCCGGAATTTTTCGGGCGTAACGAAGTGATACTGTTCGCCTTCGATTTCATCTTCACGGCGTGCCCTGGTCGTGTAGGTGCGAATCCGGTCCATTTCGTGAGAGTGGTTTGCCAGCAGTTCCTTTATAATGGTATTCTTACCTACGCCGGAAGGTCCGGCGAGAACAAACAAACGACGTTCAAGGTGGTTTTTGGTTTGTTTGATAACCTGTTCAACGTCAGTCAGGAAACCGGGCATTTGTTTTGACCTCTCGGAAGCAAAAGCAGTGCAGCATCGTCGATTATACCACAACGATTTACTCCCGCGTGTATAAAATCATACAGGAGATAGGAAACGAATGAAGGTCATCATCCCTATGGCAGGACTGGGCACCCGGATGCGCCCGCATACGTTCAGCCGCCCCAAACCCCTGATCAATGTCGCCGGCCAGCCCATGCTCAAGCATCTGATCGATTCAATCATCGAGTTAAATGCCGAGGAATATATCTTCATCGTGGGTTATCTTGGCGAACAGATCGAGGCGTTCATCACCGAAAACTATTATTTCAAGGCGCAGTTTGTCGAGCAGAAAGAATTGATCGGGCAGGCGCATGCGATCTACCTCGCGCGTGACTATCTAAACGGGCCGGTGGTTATCCTTTTCTCCGATACATTGTTTTGGACAGACTTGAGCGTGATACATCGTACCGATGCCGACGCCGTCATGTTTGTAAAAGAAGTCGAAGACCCGCGCCATTTTGGTGTCGTTGTGTGTGATGAGGATGGGCATGTAACGCAGTTTATCGAAAAGCCCAACAGTATGATGAATCGAAATGCGGTAATCGGTCTCTATTACATCAAAGAGTCTCAATCCATGCTCCGGGCAATCGAAAAACAGATGGCCCGCAAGCAGATGACCAAAGGTGAATTTTTCCTGGCCGACGCATTTCAGATCATGATCGACGAGGGAGCGGTCTTCAAAACGCAGAAAGTTGATGTCTGGTTGGACTGCGGGAAACCGGAAACGGTGTTGAGCGCCAACCGGTATCTCCTGGAAAACGGCCATGACAACAGCGCCGAAATCCAGCAATCGGGGGTAACGGTCATTCCACCGGTCAATATCCATCCCAGCGCCAAACTTGAACACGCCATCATCGGGCCGAACGCTGCGATAGGGGCTGGCTGCGAGGTCAGTTACAGCATCATCAAAGATTCAATAATCAATGCCGGGGCGCATGTCCATAATATCATCCTCGACAACTCGCTGATAGGTGAGGACGCAACGGTAGCCGGTGCATATCATACGCTCAACGTCGGGGATAAATCGACGGTGGACTTTTCCTAAAAGATCGTTCGAGGCATTCAGCAGTGTGTTTCTTGCGCTGAAAAAATCGAGCATCGACTTTAGTCCCGCCGAGAAGTACCTTTCTCCCGGCGGTATTTGTTCAAACCTGGGTGAAATGTGATGCTTATTCAAAATGTAATTCTTGGCGCGGTGTTGATTTTTATCGTCAGGGTGATCAGCATCACGCTGTCTACAATACGCTACCTGATTATGGGTCGGGCCAACAAAATAGGTGTGACGGCAATAGCGTTCGTCGAGGCGCTGACCTTTGCGCTGACATTTGGTGTGGTTGCCAGCGACCTCACCAATATGTGGTACCTGATGGCCTACTGCGCCGGTTTTGCGATTGGCACATTGGTTGGGACCAGCATCGAGCAACGGATCGGGCAGGGATATGCTGCCGTGAACATCGTCTCGATGAACAAGTCACTCCCGGTTGCCGAGGAAATCCGCAAGGCAGGGTTTGGCGCAACACGCACTGCCGGCGAGGGGAACACCGGCACGGTCGGCATGATCTGGGTCGTCGTTCGCAGGCGTGACGTTGCCCAGGTGGTGTCGATTGCTACCGGGGTCGATCCGAATGCGTTCGTGACCGTCGAAGAAGCGCGAAGCGTGATGCGCGGGTTTATTCAATACGAGCGTAGTTGAACAATGTGGGGATCGGCTACTTGTGATAAAACACCCACCGGAGAGAATCTCCCCGGCGGGTGACCCAACTGCGAATTATTTCCGGGTTTCTTCAGCCCAGGTGATCAATCCCAGGTGCATGACCCGGCGCATTTCGGGATGGCGCGGAAGGATGCGAATGGTGTAGCCGTGACGCCCGGTTGCCTCGGCGACGAATTCAACCCGGTACCGGCACCAGCCTTCTTCCGATTGTGCATCGTCTTCGAGTTCCATTTCGGCGGCCCGCCCCCGCTCGATTTCCCCCTGCCGGTCGAGGATGCCTTCGTACAACTGCACAGAGACATCTTCAGGAGGGATCTCTCCCAGGTGAATGCTGGCACGAACTTCGAGCACATCGCCCACGCGGATTTCGGAGTCGAGGGTCGCTTCGATATCGCCGATCTGCAATTCGTTCCAGTGCGAACGTAAATTGAGCAGCCAGTTGGCATATGACAGCCCCTTCTCGTAGTCGTTCTCGGCGAGGCTGCGGAAATTTTCGATGGCGGCGAAATAGTATCGACGGCAGTATTCCTGGGCCATCCGGGCCGTGTTATAGATAGGGCCAAGTTCGCGCAGGCAGTTCTTCATCAGCATGATCCAGCCGCGTGGCAGGTCGTCAGCCCCACGATTATAGAAGGTGGGAATGATGTCCTTCTCCAGCAGGTCATACACGGCATTCGACTCGACATAGTCTTGAAGTTCTTCGTTATCGTATGTTTCGCCTGCGCCGATGGCCCAGCCCAGGTGACGCTGGTAAGCCTCGGCCCACCAGCCATCAAGGACACTCAGGTTCAACACGGCATTGAGCGCCGCCTTCATACCACTGGTTCCGCTGGCTTCAAACGGCCTGCGCGGTGTGTTGAGCCATACGTCGGCACCCTGCACGAGATAGCGCGCGACGACCATATCGTAGTCTTCGAGAAAGACGACCCGGTTGCGGCTGCCGCTGGTGCGGGCAAAGTGTACGATCTGGCGAATGAACTCCTTCCCCTCGTTGTCATGGGGATGGGCTTTACCGGCAAAAATAAACTGAACGGGGTGGTCGCTTTGTAACAGGGATAGGAACCGCTGCGGGTCGAGCAGCAGCAGGGTGGCGCGTTTATAGGTGGCAAAGCGGCGGGCAAACCCGATGGTCAGCACGTCGGGATCGAGCGCTTCGTGCGCGGCGTCGATTTCCGCCGGGGGCGCGCCCCGTTTTTGAAGCTGTTCGACCAGCCGACGGCGGGCAAACGCGACCAGCCGGGCGCGGCGGCGTTCATGCGTCCGCCAGAGTTCTTCGTCGGGGATATTGGCCGCGCGCTGCCATACCCGCTGATCGGTTGGCGCTTCGCGCCAGCGGGGACCGAGGTAGCGGTCGAACAACATGCCCATGTCCGCCGATACCCACGAGAAGGAATGGACGCCGTTGGTGATCGAGTCGATAGGAATTTCACGCAGCGGCACCGCCGGATAGACATCCTTCCACATCGAACGGGCCACTTCACCATGCAGGCGGCTGACGCCGTTGGTGTAGTTCGACGTGCGTAAGGCGAGAATGGTCATGCAGAAACTCTCGGAGGTGTTGCCTGGGGCAAAGCGACCGAGCGCGAGGAAGTCCTCGCGTGAAAGGCCAAGTTCGGTCCGGTAGGTCTTGAAGTATTTTTCGATCAGCTCCGGCACAAAGTAATCGTTGCCTGCCGGAACCGGGGTGTGGGTGGTAAAGATGTTGCTGGGCGTGGTAATCGCCAGGGCTTCCGGGAACGTAATATTGAGACGGTTCATCAACACGCGGGCACGCTCAAGGGACATAAAAGCCGAGTGACCTTCGTTCATGTGGCAGGCCGCCGGTTCGATTCCCAGTGCATAGAGGGCGCGCAGCCCACCGATGCCCAGCAGGATTTCCTGCTTGATGCGCATCTCACGGTTGCCGCCGTAGAGCTGATCGGTCAGGTCCTGGTCTTCGCGGGCTTTGTTCTGGGGGATGTTCGTATCCAGCAGATAGAGGTCGATGCGCCCAACTTCAACCCGCCAGATTTGAGCGTATACCAAACGATCGGGCAGTTCGATGCTGATCATGATCGGCTGGCCGTCATTGCCGGTCACCAGACGGATAGGCATCGTGTAGAAGTCATTTTCAGGGTACATCTCCTGCTGCCAGCCGTCGATATTGAGATACTGGCGAAAATATCCCTGCTGGTATAGCAGCCCGACGCCGACCAATGGTACATTCAAATCACTGGCTGCTTTCAGGTGATCACCGGCCAGAACGCCCAGACCGCCGGAGTAGTTGGGAATGCTTTCGGTCAGACCGAATTCAAAAGAGAAATAGGCGATCTGTGGTTGTTCCTCGAAGCCAAATTCTTGAGCATACCATGCTTTATGGCCGCTCTGAACATAGGCATCGTAGTTGTTCAACACACGCTCAAGATGAGCCAGGAACCCATCATCACGGGCCAGTGAGTCAAGCTTGCTCTGACTGAGCAGGCCCAGCATCTTGACAGGGTTATGATTACATTCTTCCCATAATTCGCCGCCCAACCGGCGGAACAGGTCGATAGTTTCGTGATCCCAGGCCCAGCGAATATTATAGGCCAGTTCGGGCAGGCGGCTCAACGCCTCCGGCATCGATGATACGACTTTATAGGTGGCAATTGGTTTCATTTTGAATACTCCCGAAAACTGCCGGTACAACTGGTTGAAAAAATCTGGCTCGCAAAAGGCGAGTCAGCCCTGAGTACATTGTGACGGAGTGAGACACTCACAGTATAAGCAAATCGGTTGCCCGCGCCAACGATTCGCCGGTTGATTTAGCGAGTATTTTACCGGGGAATCGCAAAAATACAGATAATTGGTTTTCGTTGGAAAGTGCCTATAGAATGTTAAGCGTTGGCGGTGATCACCGGCAGCGGTCATCAATTACCGATCGGGGAGGATATGGCAAAAACACGCACAATCTACGTCTGCCAGAACTGTGGGCGCACTTCACCGCGTGAGATGGGGCGCTGCCCAGGTTGCGATGAGTGGAATACGATGGTGGAACAGGTCGAGGCCCCGGAGCCTTCCAGTGTGGCGCGGCGGGTTGCAGGAGAGCGAAGCGAACCGAAACGCCTGGTCGAGATCGAGGGTGACCCCTGGGAGCGGTGGCCGATCCCGATGGAAGAATTCTCGCGGGTGCTGGGCGGCGGGATCGTGCCGGGGAGCCTGATCCTGATCGGTGGAGAGCCGGGGATCGGGAAAAGCACGCTTATACTTCAGGTCGTGGCAATGATGGCCGAACATGCCGGCCCGGTCCTATACGTCTCCGGTGAAGAATCGACGCGCCAGATCAAGATGCGGGCCGAGCGATTGGGGATCACCTCCGATAACCTGTTCCTGGTGACCGAAACCAACCTGTATGTGATTCTGAACCATGTCGAGCAGCTTCGCCCCCGTGTGCTGGTCGTCGATTCGATCCAGACCACCTATAACGACGATTTGCAATCGGCACCGGGCAACGTCTCACAGGTCAAGCAGTGCGCGAGTGTTTTCCAGCAGCTTGCTAAGGAAAGCGGGATCGCCGTTTTCCTGGTGGGGCATGTGACCAAAGACGGCAGCATCGCCGGGCCGCGCGTACTGGAGCACATCGTCGATACGGTGCTGTATTTAGAGGGCGATGCCTTCCATACCTTCCGCCTGCTGCGCAGCGTCAAGAACCGCTTCGGCGCAACCTCAGAAGTGGGGGTGTTCGAAATGCAGGGTGGGGGGATGATCGAGGTATTGAATCCCTCCGAGGCGTTCCTCGCCGAACGGGTGATCAACGCCCCCGGCTCGGTGATCGTGGTGACGATGGAGGGGACGCGCCCGCTGCTGGCCGAGGTTCAGGCGCTGGCAACCACGACCAGCTTCGCCAACCCGCGCCGCACGGCCAACGGGATCGATTTTAACCGGCTGGCGCTGGTCGCGGCAGTGCTGACCCGCCGGGCAGGGATCAGGCTTTCCGAGCAGGATATTTTCGTCAACGTGATCGGCGGGTTGAAGATCGACGAGCCTGCCGCCGACCTCGCGGTTGCGCTGGCGATTGCTTCCAGCGTGAAGGATCGGCCCATGCCCGCCGACCTTGCCGTCGTGGGCGAGATCGGCCTGAGCGGGGAAATCCGCGCAGTGAGCCAGCTCCCGGCGCGGATGAACGAGGCGGC
>DAOUES010000106.1:0-3253 GCA_034430335.1 Anaerolineae bacterium
CCCGCACAACACCCACCCGGGACTGTTCGGGGTGAACCCCCCGGCTGAACCGCGTTCCGGCTTCGGTCACCATTTCGGTGCCGTGCTCGCGCTGGGCGCTCAATGTTTGCCGGACGTTGATGAAGTTCCAGTTCGCACCTTCCAGCAGCACATTGACCGACTCGTCATGCACTTCTGACTCAGCTCCGCCCATCACCCCGGCGACGCTCAACGAACCGGCGGTATCGGCCACCATCTCGGTAAAGGGATCGAGATCATGCTCGACGTCATCGAGGGTGGTCAGCTTTTCGCCCGGTTCGGCGGTGCGGGTGATGATCGTCGGCGCTTTGCCGCCTGCCCGCTTCACCAGCGTATCGTAATCGAAAGCGTGAAGCGGCTCCCCGACTTCCAGCATGACGTAGTTGGTCACGTCGACGATATTGTTGATCGGGCGCATCCCCGCCAGTTTCAGCCGCCGCTGCATCCATTGAGGTGACGGCTTGATCGTGATCCCTTTGATCAACGCAGCAACAAAACGCGGGTTCAAGTCCGGCCTGGTGATTTCCAGCGCGAGTTGATCGTCAATCGGTTCGCCCTCGGCTTCGACTTCCAACGAGGGATAGTTCACCTTTTGCCCGGTCAGCGCCGCGACCTCCCGCGCAATGCCGAACATCGAGAAGCAGCGTGCCAGGTTGGGTGTCAGGTCGATGTCGAGGATCACGTCGCCCAGCACATCCTGAAGCGGTGTTCCTGGAGCCGCCTCCGATTCGAGGATCATGATCCCCTCGTGCTCGTTCGAAAGGCCAAGCTCCTTCTCCGAGCAGACCATGCTCTTGTTTTCGATCCCGCGCAGTTTTCGCGGCTTGATCACCAGCCGCGAGCCGTCGTCCTTATGTCCGTCGATTACCTCGGCGTTTTCCCGTGCATAGACGACCACCAGCGGCGGATCGATTGGCCCCTGGTCTTTATACGGGTACAGGTTTGGCGCACCGGTAACGACCGTTTCCACCTCGCCGATCCCCGAATCGACCATCGCCAGCACCAGCCGGTCGGCGTCAGGGTGGGCCTTCACCTCGACGATATGCCCCAGCACGATCTTTTCACGATCCCACACCAGGTGGCCAGTCGAGACGGGCATTGCCCACTGTTTGATCTTTTCTGGATCGGCAGGCAGGCCGATATATTCGATATTCGCAACTTCAAGCCCGGCCAGCGTCAGTCGATGGGCCAACTCTTCGACAGGGATGGTGATCTCGACGTAGTCTTTCAACCATGAAAGTGGTACTAGCATCTTGTTATTCTCCAGAATTTTAAATCGATAATGATTTCGATTGTTTCCGCTGAATTCCGTCCTTAGTCCGGTGCTTCAGCGCCGGGGAAAGACCGAACAAAGCACTCCTAGAACTGCTCCAGGAAACGTAGATCGTTCCCCCAGAAGTACCGGATGTCCTGAATGCCATATCGCAGCATTGCCATCCGCTCCGGGCCGAACCCGAACGCGAAGCCGGAATACACCGCCGGATCGTAGCCGCCGTTCTTCAACACGACCGGGTGCACCATCCCCGACCCGCAGATTTCCAGCCAGCCGGTGTATTTACACACGCCGCAGCCCTGCCCGTCACACAGCACACACTCGACGTCGACTTCCATGCTTGGCTCGGTGAACGGGAAGTGTGAACAGCGGAAGCGAACCCTTCGCTCGGCACCGTACATCCGCCGCGCAAACTCGGTGATCGTCCCCTTGAGATCGGTCATGCGGATGTTCTTCCCGATTGCCAGCCCCTCGAGCTGGTTGAACTGCACCTCGCTCCGGGCCGATATCTGCTCGTAGCGATAACACATCCCCGGCAGGATTACCCTTATCGGCTCCGGCGCGAAATCACGCATCGCCCGAATCTGCCCCGGAGAGGTATGCGTCCGCAGGATCACCCCCTCGTCGGTGGTATAGAATGTATCCCACATATCGCGGGCCGGGTGGTGCGGCGGAATGTTCAGCAGGGTGAAGTTCGTATCGTCGTCCTCGACATCGCGGCTGCGATATACCTGGAACCCCATGTCGGCCCAGATGCCATAGATGTCACGCAGCATTCTGGTGGTCGGGTGCAGCCGACCACGCGCCACTGGCCGACCGGGCAGCGTCACGTCGATCTCGCCTTCCTCCAGGCTTTTCGCCATCTCGTGCCCCTTGACCAGTTCCTCCCGTTCGGCAAACGCTGCCTCCAACTCCTGGGCGATCTCGTTGGCTAACTGGCCGACCGCCGGGCGATCTTCGGGTGCGAACTGCCCAATCGACCGCTTGATCGTGGTAATTTCACCCTTCTTCCCGATGACGGCATTTTTCAATTGTCTCAGAGACTCGGCATCGGTGATTTCTTCCAGCTTTTCTAGCGTTTCCGCTTTCAAGGTTTTCAGCTTTTCGAGCATGGTTCCTCCCAAACAGTTTTACGGGCGGCAGACAGTAACCGGGCAACAAAAATCTCGCCCCATCAGGGACGAGAGCATTTAGTCACAGTCATCATAAGCTCGCGCGGTACCACCCTGCTTGACCAAGTACGTCTTTGGCCCGCTCATTGACCAACAGCGTCCGGCTCTCACCCTCCGCGATTGGCTGCCCGGATAACGGTGGGCCACCCGGAATGGACTACTCGACTCCCGTCTTTCACCCACCGGCTCAGGAGAGAACGCCTGCCGCCAGCCGTCGGATCGGGCTTCCAGTCTGAGACCCGATTTCCCTGGCGAGGCTGCCTGCTGCAAGCTCGGCTCCATCTTCGCCTGTCACATATTGTAGGTTGACTGAATTATGCCACCCGCAGGGTGGGTTGTCAATCATGTAGATGAAACCCCAACCGGGATTTTGCATCCAATATACCAGTGACGGATAAACCTATTTCATTCAGGAGAGAATAACGGTATGGAAATGGAAATCGTTTTTCCCGGTGAAGAGCGTGTCGATGCCCGGTTGGGTGACATGGTCATCCCCACCAATCAGGATGGCTCCGCCCCGGCCCCCTTCGGGCTGTTTCTGGCCTCGATTGGCACCTGTGCCGGGATTTATGTGTTGAGCTTCTGCCGCCAGCGCGGTATTCCCACCGAGAATATACGCATCGTCCAGCGGATGTATTCCAACCCGTTGAACCGGATGATCGAAAAAATCGAACTGGATATCCAGGTGCCGCCGGATTTCCCGGATAAGTACAGGGAAGCGCTGATCCGGTCGGCCAACCAGTGTGCCGTCAAGAAGCACCTCGAACAGCCCCCGGCCTTCGAAGTCAGC
>DAOUES010000107.1:0-2416 GCA_034430335.1 Anaerolineae bacterium
GCCGCAATGTTTTTTATTGCCAATTCGCGGATAAAAAACACCCGCCAACCGGTGGCGGGTGCCTTACTTCGCTGCGTTTTACCATACAGAAGGGTCTACATGACGAGGTCGCTCCAGGGGGATGCCGGAGGCTCGCCCAGTATGGGCTTCGGATCGTGTGCTGTCCGCGATATATGTGGAAGTGTCCCGTCCAATGCGCCGGTAATGATTTCCCGCAGTATAGCCAGCTTCATCTCGGTTTTCTTGACGACTCTATAAACACCGGGCAGCGCGGCAATCGTCTCGTCGTTGACCGCCGTAATGACGATCACCGGCACGCGGCGTGTGTCGGGGGTGGCCGTCATGAAGTTCAATACCTGGAAGCCGTTCATGCGCGGCATCATCAGGTCAAGCAGGATCAGGTCGGGTACGCGCCCCTTGATGCGGTCGATGGCCTCGACGCCGTCGCAGGCCGGTTCCGGTTCGTGGCCCATCAATGATACAATCGTACTGAGCAGTTCACGGATATCTGAGTCATCGTCGACAACTAATATTTTCTTCTCCATTGCACTACACCTTCCCTGGTCGACATTGGTACGTATACTACGCACAGCGGGAATCAGAATGAAGTTTGATTGATAGCTATTCGTTTTTTTCAATCGCTGTCAGGAAAGCAGCAGGTTCCTCGCCCGGATGCCTCCATTTATCATTATAGTACAAATACACCGGGCAGGTGGCGCTTAAAAAGTAACGATACCATAACAATGTCCCGGCCAGCCCTGCTGTGACAATACGCTAAGAGTAAGTGAAAAAAGTCACATTCTCATTCCAAAAGCTGATCATCCCACCTTTTTAAAGCTATCATTATTGTGGATGTCGGTTTTCCCGACACGACGTATCTGGTTTACCTGGAGCGGATAATGAGTTCGAACCTGTCGAAGCCCTGGCAAACAGTGCTCGATCAGATTACTACCTGGGCGCGGATCAACTCCCCCTGGGCGATCCATTTCAACAGCGGTTCCTGCAACGGCTGCGATATCGAGATACTGGCGACGCTCACCCCGCGCTACGACCTGGAGCGGTTCGGCATCAAGCTGCAAGGCAGCCCGCGTCACGCCGACGTGCTGATCTGCACCGGGCCGGTTTCCCGCCAGGCGCGTGACCGGCTGCTCCGGACTTACGAGCAGATGCATGAACCCAAGTTCGTCGTCGCGGTGGGGGCCTGTGCGCTTTCCGGCGGCGTTTTCAAAGACTGCTACAACGTGATGGACGGCGTCGAAAACGTGATCCCGGTCGACGCCTACATTCCCGGCTGCCCGCCCCGCCCCGAAGCGGTCATCGATGGGATCGTCAAGCTGCTCGGCAGCCTTCAAGAACCCCCGGCGGGTGAAACTGCCGCCGGTGAAATCACCGCCGCCACTGAGATCGCCGCCGCGAACGGGAACGGGTAGAGGGGGACAGCATGCCAACGAGTATGACAACCGCCGAAGCGATCACCCTCGCCACCGATGTTCTGGTCAACTGGGTCTGGCCGGTCGAGGCGGCGCAGTCCACCCTCGACCGCCTGGACGTGACGCTCAAAGAACCCAAAGAACTGATCCCGATGGTCACCGCGCTGCGCGTCCAGCGTCTCGGCTACCTCTCGGCGATTACCGGCCTCGATCTCGGCCCGGAAGACGGGCGGCTGGAAATTCTCTACCAGTTCTGCGTCGCCGCCGCCGTGATCACCATCCGGGTGCCTGTTCCGCGTGACGATGCGGCGATCCAGTCGCTCACCGACCTGATCCCCGGTGCCGAACCCTACGAGCGCGAACTGAGCGAGATGTTCGGAGTCACCGTCGAAGGGCTGCGCAACCCGCTGCGCCTCTATCTCCCCGACGACTGGCCCGAAGGCATCTACCCGCTGCGCAAAGATTTCGACCCGTCGGTCTTGCAGAACGATCACAAGGAGCAGTCGGATGCAGCCGCAGAAGACTGAGCGATTCACCGTCTCGATTGGCCCCCAGCACCCGGCGCTGAAGGAGCCTTCCAACTTTTTGATCTCCCTCGATGGCGAGGTGGTTACCAACGCTGTCGTCCGGCTGGGCTACGCCCACCGGGGAATCGAAAAAGCCGCCGAAAGCCGCACCTACGTCCAGGACCTGTACCTGATCGAGCGCATCTGCGGCATCTGCTCGCACATTCACGCCACCGCCTTCGCGATGGGCGTCGAACGCCTGTCCGGGGTCGAAGCGCCGCCCCGCGCCCAGGCCATCCGCCTGGTCATCGCCGAGTTGGAACGCATCCACAGCCACATGCTCTGGCTGGGCGTCGCCGCTCACCAGGGCGGCTTCGACGCGCTGTTCATGTTTAGCTGGCGCGACCGTGAAACGGTGATGGACCTCCTCGAATCGATCAGCGGCAACCGGGTCAACTACTCGGCCAACGTATTGGGCGG
>DAOUES010000108.1:0-3627 GCA_034430335.1 Anaerolineae bacterium
AGGTAGTGGCTTCTCCGGGATTTTGTCCCTTCGGGAACCGGTTTGCTTGGACACTCCATCAGGGCTTCGCCCTGCGGAGCCTTCGGCTCCGGCCATTCCTCCCCCACCATAGGTGGGGGCTTCCTGGAAATGGAGTGAACATCTTCGTCGGTGAAGTAAGTGATCGTTGAGCCGCTCACGCATATCTCACTTTGTATCAATTATCAATATTGTACACTAATGTGAACAATTGTCCACATGTTTGTCGTGCATACTCGATCCTTATTGTCATCATTCAACGGACAAAGGACTTCTCTTTCATGTAGATGAAAAAGCGGGGCAGTGATCTGGATCACTGCCCCGCCGCTGCGCCCGGTAGAATCAGCCGATCTGACTAATCGGTGCCGACCAGTTTGACGGCGTCGATCTCGTTCCAGCCAGAGTGATCGCTCTGATCCAGGTAGATGATGACAGTGCTGACTTTTTCATCTACACCGGCGATCTCGAAGCTCCGTGTCATCGGGCAGTAGTCCTTGATTTCCGGGGAGGTCGTGTATACCGTGTACTGAGAACCCGATACGCTGATCATGTCGATCTGATAAAGTGCACCGGGGTTGTAGGTTTCGTAGATGATGACCTCGGTGGGATAAACCGGGGTGGCATATTCGAGTTGGAGCCAGTCTAAACCGGTAGACGATGCAGTGGCCCAGGCGGTATCGTAATCGCCGCATTCCATGGTGTCCGTCGGGCCGGTTGCCTGTGACGCCGACCACCGGGTATCGGTGTACTGGCTGCTGGCTTCCGCGCTCTCGGCCCACTGTTCAATGGTGGTTCCCGACGACGAAGAAGAAATCGCCCCGCCCTCGCCCTCGATGACGATCATCGCGTAGACTCCCTCGGACCAGGTATCGATCCGGACCGTATACAGACCGTCGACAGGCAGCGTGGTAACAATCCAGGGGTCGATGCCCATGGTGTCATCTTCCTCGACCAGCAGGTCGCCGTCCGGGTCGATCAGTCTGGCGCGGGTGTCGACACCGTCACCTGTGGAGACGATCTGTATGTCCTGACCAGCGGTCCCTTTGAAAAGCCAGTTGTGAGCGTCAAATACGCTGCTGAAGGACGATGTGTACGGGACATTTATGTCGATGAGCTGAACCAGCGTGGTATCATAACCGTCGTCCAGGTCGAACACCGGGAGGGATGGATCGACTTTCTCGGCCACTTCGATTGGTTCAAGGTCTTCTAAGTCTTCTTCTGCTTCTTTTATTTCTATCTCACCCTCGGTGACGATCAGCGAGTAAGTTCCTGTAGACCAGGTATCGACCCGGGCTGTATACAAGCCGTCGACAGGCAGGGTGATAGAGATCAAGGGGTCGCTGCCTACGGTGTCGTCTTCCTCGGCCAGCAGATCACCGTTCGGATCGATCAGCCTGATCCGTGTGTCAACCTCATCACCACCTGTAGCGGCGATCTGTATAGTCTGCCCGGCGGTTCCTTCGAAAAGCCAGTTGTGGGCTTCAAATACATCTTCAAAGGTACCTGAGACCTGAGTGTCCAGATCAATGAGTTCAACCAGCGTCGTCTCGTAACCGTCGTCCAGGTCGTATACCGGAAGCTCCTCTGCTACTTCGGCGGGAGGTGCCTCGGTGGGGATCTCCGTGGCCTCCTCCTCAACTACTGGCTCTTCTTCTACTTGCTGGACTTCTTCGGTCACGTTTGTCAGTGTGCCGCAGGCCAACACGCCCAACAGCATGGCGATGAGCGCCAACTTAAAAAATATTGACTTTTGTACCTGTTTGTCCTTCAACGCCCTTTCCTCCTATTTAAAGTAAAGATAAAGTTTCCGATAGTGCTATTCTAATGCAAGTCGATATTCTCGCGATAGGGGGGTGTCGTAAATAATCAAGAAGGGGATTTGGTTTTTCGCGCCTGTTGACTCCAGACTCTATCGGTTATAAGGAGCTTGAGCACAAAAATGACGGCAAGTTTGTACTTGGCCCGCTAATTACCGATAAAGCCTATTCCTGTTGATGAATGCCAACTTTTTTATCTTCTTCACCATTCGAACAGGGAGAATCGGGCAAAGGTGATCTTTAGCCTGGAACAGACGAGGAAGCCCGCGTAAATAGATGACAAACAGACTATTCAAGCCGGGCACCTGTGATATATCATATCCTTACGACAATCGATCATGCAGCACAGAACTCGCAGGAGAACCAGCATGGCAGATCACAACGTCATCACGCATGATATTCTGATCGTCGGAGCAGGTCTGGCCGGAACCTGGGCCGCGCTGACGGCAAGGCAGCACGGTGTGGCCGACATCGGCGTGCTGTCGAAGGTTCACCCGCTGCGCTCGCACAGCAGCGCGGCGCAGGGCGGGATCGCCGCCGCGCTGAACAACGTGCGCCCGGTCGAAGGCACCGGCCCGCGCGGGCCGCTTGAACAAATCCCCCCCGGCGATGATCCAATCGACAGCACCGATCTGCATATGTTCGACACGATCAAAGGTTCGGACTGGCTGGGCGACCAGGGCGCAATCGAGATCATGGTCAACGAAGCGCCGGACATCGTCTACCAGTACGAGCGGATGGGCTGCGTGTTTAGCCGCACCCCCGATGGCCGGATCGCGCAGCGGCGGTTCGGCGGGCACAGCGTCCCCCGCGCCAACTACGCGGCGGACTACACCGGGCACGTGCTGCTGCATACGATCCACGAGCAGGCGGTCAAGAATGGGGTTAAATTTTACGCCGAATGGTACTGCCTCGACCTGCTGGTCGAAGACAACATATGCCGGGGCGTCGTCGCGCTCGACATCACGTCGGGGGAGTTGTACCTGATCCGGGCGAAGGCGGTGTTCTTCGGGACGGGAGGGTATGGCCGCGCCTGGAAGATCACCTCGAATGCGACCGCCAACACCGGCGACGGGGTCGCCATCGCCTATAACGTGGGCATCCCGCTGATGGATATGGAGTTCGTGCAGTTCCACCCGACCGGGGTGTACGGCAAGGGCATCCTGATGAGCGAAGCCTGCCGGGGCGAAGGCGGCTACCTGCGCAACGTAAACGGCGACCGGTTCATGGAAAACTACGCGCCCGACAAGATGGAACTCGCCCCCAGGGACCTGGTCAGCCGGTCGGAGCAGACCGAGATCGAACAGGGGCGCGGGGTCGGGGCCGACGGCGAGGGCATCTACCTCGACATGACTCACCTGGGCGCGGAAAAGATCATGGAGCGGCTGCCGCAGGTACGCGAGCTGGCGCTGAACTTTGCGGGGGTCGACATCATCGACAAGCCCGCACCGATCCAGCCGACGGCGCATTACAGCATGGGGGGCATCCCGGTAAACGCCGACGGGCAGGTGATCGCCGATGCGAAAGGGACCCCGGTGGTGGGGTTCTATGCCGCCGGGGAATGCGCCTGCATCAGCGTGCACGGGGCCAACCGGCTGGGAACGAACAGCCTGTTAGACGCATCGATCTTTGGGCGGCGGTCGGGTAAGGCGATGGCCGCGTTCATCCTCGATGGGGCCGCGCTGCAAGCGGTCGACGAGGGAGCGGTCGAGAGGAACTGGCAGTGCATCAGCACGTTGATGGATGAAAGCAGCGTCGACGGCAAAA
The DNA here is from genome assembly GCA_034430335.1 of Anaerolineae bacterium. Taxonomy (GTDB): domain Bacteria; phylum Chloroflexota; class Anaerolineae; order Aggregatilineales; family UBA3940; genus JAFGOY01. The sequence continues at coordinate 3,603 of DAOUES010000108.1, forward strand.
AAGAATCACCGGCGGCGATTGCGGA
>DAOUES010000109.1:0-5266 GCA_034430335.1 Anaerolineae bacterium
GTCACGATGCCGACGATTGCCGCCGCGAGAATCCAGGGATTGCCCACCGAGGCATTGATCGCCGCCTGGAAGACGAAGAACTTCCCGACCAGCCCGGCGCTGACCGGCATCCCCGTCAGCGAAAGCATGAACAGGGTCATTATCGCCGCCAGCACCGGCTTCGCGCGGCCCAACCCGGCGAAATCTTCGAGCAGGTTGCCGGAGCCGTCTTCGCGTTCGACGGCGAGCACGACGCCAAACGCTCCCAGGTTGGTGAAGGCATAGGTCAGCAGGTAGAAGAGCGCGGCGCTGACTGCCAGAGGCGCGTCTGCGGGGCGCTGGGCGGCGCTGACGGCCACCAGGATATACCCGGCATGGGCGATGCTCGAATAGGCGAGCATGCGCTTGATATTGCGCTGGGCGATGGCGACCACGTTGCCGAGGATCATCGTGAGCATGGCGAGGATGGCAATCAGCATGCCCCAGGCTTCGCCGACGGCGGGCATGGCGACAACCAGGATGCGCATCAGGGCGGCGAAACCGCCCGCCTTTGCACCCACCGACATGAACGCGGTGACCGGCGTCGGCGCACCCTGGTAAACGTCGGGCGTCCACATGTGGAAGGGCACCGCTGCGACCTTGAAGCCAAAGCCGACCAGGATCAGGGCCATACCGAAGAGCGCCAGCACCCTGCTCGACTCACCTGCGGCCAACCTATCGAAGACCCCAACCAGCGAGGTGGTGCCGGTGCCGCCATAAGTCAGCGCGATGCCGAATACGAGAAAGCCGCTGGCAAACGCGCCGAGCAGGAAGTATTTCATCGCCGCTTCTTCGCTGTCGGCGCGGGGACGGGCAAAGCCGGTCAGGATGTAGAGGGGAATGGACAGCAGTTCGAGCGCCAGGAAGACGACGATCAGGTCGGCGGCCATCGCCATGATCATCATGCCGCCGGTCGTAAAGAGCAGTAGTATATAGTATTCGCCGCGCTCGATCTTGTTGCGGGGCAGAAAATCCAGGGCAAGCAGGATGCCGATCAGGGCGGTCAGGATGAAGATCGCCTGGAGGAAGAGCGAGAAGCCGTCGACGGTCAGCATGCCGTCGAAGGCGGTGACCGCCGCGCCACGCGCGCCGATGAAACGCACCGCCAGGGCAACCGCCGCACCGAGCAGGCCGAGAATCCCCAGCCAGGCCGTCCAGAATTTGCGCCCGGACGGGATAAACAGATCGATCACCAGCAGGACGAGCGTCCAGCCGAAGACAATCAGCACGGGAAGCACCGCCAGCAGGTTGATCGATTCGAGGGTCGGAAGGTTCATAGTGATTCCTTCTCAGCAAAGCAGGGCAGGGTGCTTCCCGCCCTGCTGAGTTTAATGCAACAGTCCGGCCACCGCCGGGATATTGTCCAGCAGTGCCTGCACCGATGGGGCCATCATGTCAAAGAACGGCTGCGCGTACAGCCCGATCCAGAAGATGAAGACGATCAGCGGCACCATCAGCAGCACCTCGCGGAAGTTCAAATCCTTGAGCGCCTTGTTCTCGTCCTTGTCGAGCGGCCCCAGGAAAACCTTCTGGAACATCCACAGCAGGTAGATCGCGGCGAGGATGACGCCGGAGGCGGCAAAAGCGGTGAATATCCAGGGGCGCGCGCCGAGCGACGCAGCATTGAATGACCCCATCAGGATGGTGAACTCGCCGACGAAGCCGTTCAGCCCCGGCAGGCCCATTGACGAGAGGGTGACGATCAGCGTCAGGGCGCTGAAGACGGGCATGACCTTCCAGACTCCACCGAAGGCGTCCATGTCGCGGGTGTGCCTGCGCTCGTAGAGCATGCCGACCAGGAGGAACAGGGCACCCGTGCTCAGGCCGTGATTGACCATCTGGAGGATCGCCCCCTGGAGGCCAATCGCGTTCAGGGAGAAGATGCCGAGCATCACGAATCCGAGGTGGCTGACCGACGAATAGGCAACCAGCTTCTTGACATCCGTCTGGGCGAAGCTGACCCACGCGCCATAGATGATCCCGATCACGGCAAGCCCGGCGATATACGGCGCGAACTGCACCGACGCGCGCGGGAAGAGCGGCAGGTTGAAACGGACGAAACCGTAGGTGCCCATCTTGAGCAGCACACCGGCAAGGATGACCGACCCTGCGGTCGGGGCTTCGACGTGGGCATCGGGGAGCCAGGAGTGCAGCGGCCAGATCGGGACTTTGATGGCGAAGGCGATGGCGAAGGCCAGGAACAGCCAGCGCTCGACCGAGAGCGGGATGTCCAGGCCGATCAGGTCGGGCAGGAAGAAAGAGCCGCCCTTGATGCCCAGGAACAGGATCGCGAGCAGCATCAGCAGCGAACCGGCCATCGTATACAGGAAGAACTTGATGGCGGCGTACTGGCGGCGCGGCCCGCCCCAGATGCCGATCAGGAAGTACATCGGCACGAGGGTGAACTCCCAGAAAATGTAAAAGAGGAACAGGTCAAGCGAGATGAAGACGCCGATCATGCCCATTTCGAGAAGAAGCATGAACCCGTAATACTCCTTGACCCGGTCTTCAATCGCCGTCCAGGAGGAGAGGATCGCAATCGGCGAGAGAAGCGTCGTCAGCAAAACGAGCAGAATGCTGATTCCGTCGACGCCCAGCGCGTAGCTGATATTGGCCGCCGGTATCCAGTCGACCCGGCCCGCCCAGAGCATATCACCGCTCCGGGAGAACGGCGCAGACAGCAGAAACAACGAGACGACGAAGGTGGCAACTGAAAAGACCAGCGCCGTCCACTTGATCGCGCCCGGCCACTTCCTCGGAACGAGGATCACCAGCAGGAAACCAACCAGCGGCAGGGCCGCGATCAGCGTGAGAAATGTCGGGAAGCCTTGAGGGACCATACAAGCTCCTTGCCGTTACGCCGGACCCTACCCAATTTTGGGTTCGGCAGGCATTACCTATCAAATAGACCTTACAATTATTCAGTATTTACCTTTTCAGGTTCAGGACTCTATTTTCCCTGATGGATCACAAACTTCGATCCCATCTCGTAGGGGCAGGGCTTGTCCCTGCCCAGGCAACCGGACGTCCGGTTGCCTACATCAAGAAGCGGAACGCCAGGAAGCCCAGCACCAGCACCACGCCGAGCGCAACTGCCAGCGCATAGTTCCGAACGTAGCCGGTCTGGGTTTTGCGCAATTCCTGTGACGATCCGTCGACCAACTGCGCGATGCCGTTCACTGCGCCGTCGACGATGCCCTGGTCGATGGGCTGGCTGAGTATCGCCCCCCACCCCCGGAACGCATCGCCGATGATGCGGTCATGAACGAAGTCGTGCCAGAATTTCCAGTCAATGGTCACGGCCAGAAATTCGCCCAGCTTCACATAAGGTCTGACAAAGACCGCGTCGTACAACTCATCCCAATACCACTTTCGGTTCAGGAAGGTGAACACCGGCCCGGTCGTGCGCAAGGGATCGGGCTGGCCCGCCTCGACCGGCTTGCGCCCGTAAAGGAGCCAGCTCAAGCCAATGGCGATCAGGCCCAGCAGGGTCGAGATGGCCGCCACGCCGATATTGAAGTTCGCCGTGTGAGCGTGGGCGACGCTGTGCTCAAGCCAGCGTCCCAGCGGGTGAAGGCCGGGCAGGTTGATCAACCCGCCCAGCACCGAAAGCGCGGCGAGGATGATCAACGGGGTGGTCATCACCGGCTTGCTCTCGACGGCATGATCGGCGGCTTCGGTGCGCGCCCTGCCGAAGAAGACCATGAACACCTGCCGCCCCATGTAGAAGGCGGTGAAGAACGCGGAGATGCTCAACAGGATGTAGACCAGTTGATTATTGAGGCTGGCATCGAGCAGGATTTCGTCCTTGCTCCAGAAACCGGCCAGCGGCGGGATGCCCGCCAGCGCCAGCGAGCCGATGATATAGACCCAGGTGGTGACCGGCATTTTGCCTTTCAGGCCGCCCATGACGCGCATATCCTGCGGGTCGAATTCGTGATCGTCCCCGCCGTGCCCGTGATGGGCGACATGGTGATGTCCGTGCTCCATCCCGTGAATGACCGATCCGGCGCTCAGGAACAGGAGCGCTTTGAAAAAGGCATGCGTGGCGAGGTGGAAAATCCCGGCGACATAGCCGCCCAACCCCACCGCCGCGATCATGAACCCAAGCTGGCTGATCGTCGAGTAGGCGAGGACGCGCTTGATATCGAACTGGGCGACGGCAATCGACCCGGCCACCAACGCGGTCGCCGCGCCGATGATCGCGACAGCCGTCCCGCTGATGGGGGCCATCGCGTAAAGGACATTGCTCCGGGTGATCATGTAGATACCGGCGGTGACCATCGTCGCGGCGTGGATCAGCGCACTGACCGGCGTCGGCCCGGCCATTGCATCGGGCAGCCAGATGAACAGCGGTATCTGCGCGCTCTTACCGGTCGCGCCGAGAAGCAGGCAGAGCGTGATCACGGTGACGACGACGCCGAGCGTCACCGTCCCAATCTTCCCCAACTCGATGGGGATCAGGTACGGTCCGGCGGCCTCGCCATGCTCGCCCGCTTCTTCTGCGTGGGCCATATCCCCGGCAGCAACCGTCAGGCAGGCTTCCTGTGAACCGGCCTGCATGCATTCGGCGCGGGCGAAAACGTCGTCAAATTGAAGCGTGCCGAACGTCCAGAAGATCAGCATGATCGCGATCAGCATGCCGAAGTCGCCAATGCGGTTGACGATGAACGCCTTCTTACCCGATTCGGAGTTGTAGACTCCCTTCACCGGGTCATCGAACCAGAAGCCGATCAGCAGGTAGGAGCACAGCCCGACCAGTTCCCAGCCAACGAACATCATCAGGTAATTGTTGGCGGTGACCAGCACGAGCATCGAGCCGAGGAACAGGTTGAAGAAGGTGAAGAACTTCGAGTAGCGGCGGCGCTTGAAGTCGAATGCTTCATCTCCCTCGAAACCCCGTTTGGCGATCTGCTCGTCGATGTCGCCCTGCATATAGCCAATCGCGTAGATGTGGATCAGCGTGCCGACCCCGGCGACGACCAGCATCATCACCGAGGAGAGCGTATCGATCTTGAACGTCCAGGGAATATCGAGCACCCGGTCACCGGTGGTGATGCTCATCCAGGTGGCGAGCGGCACTTCCACCCCCTCCGGGTGGCCCTGCAAGGCGATAAACATCAATACCGCGATCACGAACGACGCCCCGGCGAGAATCGAGGCGACGAGGCCCGGACCGATGCTGTCTTCACGGGGCATCAGCCGACGCCCAAAGAACACACCGATCACAACCCCGGCAAAGGGGAAG
>DAOUES010000110.1:0-6052 GCA_034430335.1 Anaerolineae bacterium
GCGAAGCTGGATCACGACGCCGTTCTCGGCGACCAACCGGCCCGCCGGGATGTCGATCCCCTCCGGGGTCGCCGCCGAAATGCGGGTCGCCGCCTGCCGGATGCCCTCCGCCGCCAGCGGCTCCTTCCTGATCAACTCCTCCACCCGGTCGACGAGGTCCTTGACCGGGATCGACCGCACCCGGTCGTGATCGGCAAGCCCGGCCAGCACTTCCTCCGCCGGGATGTCGAAATCGGTCGCCGGGTCGACATGATCGAGCTTGATCTGGGTCAGGTCACGCGCTTCGACCGGCAGGCTGGCGGTGAGCATGTCGTACAGGGCCAGCCCCAGCGCGGCCATATCGGGCTGATTGTCGGCGGCCTGGGCGCGCCGCAGCGCCCTGACCAGCCCCGGGATCGAACGCGGGTCGCCGATCACGCGCAGGGCTTCGGCGGATACGCGGCGGACATCGGCGTCTTCGTCGTTCAGGCAGCCGACCAGCTCCGGGACCGGTTCGTCACTGCCGATCTGTCCCAGCGCCGCCGCCGCCGAATAGCGCACGACGGCCCGGCGGTCGGAGAGCGCCAGTTTGAGTTCGGCAACCGCCGCTTCGCTGCCAATCGCGCCAAGCGCCATCGCCGCGTCACGCCGGACACCGCTGCGCTCGTCGGAGAGCGCCCCGGCCAGACCCGGCACCGCAATCGAATCGCCGATCCAGCCCAGTGAGCGGGCCGCCGCCCGCCTCACCTGGGGATGCTCGTCACGCAGCGCCCCGACCAGTTCACTGATCGACCGCACATCCCCGATCCGGCCAAGCGCCCAGGCTGCGCTGTAGCGCACCCCCGGATCGCCGTCTTCGAGGGCGGTCAGCAGCGCCGGGAGCGCCTCGGCGTCTCCGATGCGGCCCAGCGCTTCGGCGATGTTCCGGCGCAGCGCCTGGCTTTCGCCGCCGATCGCCTCCACGAGATGCGAAACCAGTTTCGGGTGGCCCAGCCACCCGGCGGCGCGCGCCGCCGCGCAGCGAACGCCCGGATCGGGATGCTGGAGCGCGTCGATCAGCGGCTGGATGGCGCGTTCGTCCCCGGCGTAGGCGACCAGCACACGAACCAGGTCGAGGACGGCGGCGACGGCTTCGCGGCGGTCGTCGGCGGTGCTGCCCAGCGTATCGAGCAGCACGGGGATCGCGGCTTCACCCAGGTGGCGGGCCGGTTCGTCTTCCTGCTGCTCGTCGAGGTAGGTGTCGCGCAGCACGTCGATCAGCCCGGCGGCGGCGTCCCATAATTCGAGTTGGTTGTCAGCCTGATTCATTGATTCGGTCTCCTGGACGGGGCGTCCCTGTAGTTTTCAATTATTGACCGTTTCTTTAGATTAGCATGCACACGAATCTTACGCTATCAAGTGCGTGGAGGGCAATGTGAAAATATTCCTGTTTGGGTGGGGGACGGCCAGCGTTTCGGGGTTGGAGGCGGCTATGCGCGCTGAACGGTCGGGATCGAGAAGGTGAAGGTGCTGCCGACTCCTTCCTCGCTTTGCACCCGGATTTCCCCGCCGTGCCCCTCGACGATCTGTTTGCAGATGGTAAGGCCCAGCCCGGCCCCGCCAATCGCCGAGTCGGATTGGTTGGCGCGGTAGAAGCGCTCGAACAGGTGCGCCTGCTGTTCGGCGGTCATCCCGATCCCCCGGTCCCGGATGCTCACTTCGAGCCGGTCGCCCCGCACGGCGGCGCTGATGGTCACCGGGCCGCCGTTGGGGGAATACTTGACCGCGTTCGATACCAGGTTGCGCACGACCTGGTCGAGCCGCAGCGGGTCGCCGGTCACCTGCGGCAGGTGGTCGAGGTTCACCAGTTCGAAGGTGTGGCCGGAGTTGATCTCCTGGTAGGCGGCGGCGACCGACTGAATGATCGGCCCCACATCGACCGACTCGAACGAAATTTCCAGCCCGCGCCCGGCCTGGATGCGGGCCACGTCGAGCAGGTTGTCGACCAGCCCGCCGAGATGGGTCGACTGTTCGTAGATGAAACCCATGTAGCGTTCGCGCCGGTCTTCGGCCAGGTCGCGGGTGCGCAGGATTTCGCTGAAGCCCCGGATGGTGGTCAGCGGAGTGCGCAGTTCGTGGGCGGCGGTCGAAAGCAGGGCGTCTTTCATCCGCTCCAGGTCTTTCAAGGCGCTGATGTCGCGGATCGTGCAGACCGCCCCGTGAAAGACACCGCCGTCGGCAATCGGCGCGAGGGCGACTTCCGCGTCGAACGGCGCGCCATTTTTAGGCTTCGCAATCACTTCGAAGCGGATCGGGGCCTGTCTTTCGGCGAACTGCATCAGGTTTTGGGCTATGCTGGCTTCCAATTCGCCGTCCACCAGTATGGACGGGTGTTTGCCGCGAAGCTCGTCAGCCGAATAACCGAAAACCTCCGTACAGGTGCAGTTGACCGTGTCGATCTGCCCATCCCGGTCCAGCAGCAGGATCGCATCGGGGCTGTTGTTGAGGATATTCTCGGCCTGCTCCTTCGACTGGATCAGTTCGGCGGTCGCTTCCCTGACCAGCGATTCCAGGTCACGGCTGTAGGACTGAAGCTCCTGGTAGAACCAGCCGGATTTGATCGCCGCGCTGGTGACGGCCCGGATCAGTTCATAGACGGTTCGGGAATCATAGTCCAGGTCCAATACCAGCAGGCCGATATACTCATCCCCGTAGTAGACCGGCTGAACGGTATACATGGTGCTATCTTCGACCTGGCCGTACAGTTCGGGAATCACCAGCCGGGTCGGGAAGCGGATACCCTCGTCACTGGCAATGAATGTTCGCTCCGGGGTATAGGCCATCACCAGGTGGGACCATTCGGCATTGGGGTCGTGATCCTCGAAGAGGGTGAGGTATCCATAGCGGATGCTCAGACCGGGGAGGCCGTCGATCAGGATGCGAAGCTGCTCGCCGAAGTCGGCTGTCGAGGCCAGGTTGAAGATCATCTGGCGGAGAAGCGCCATCCGCCGCTGGTTGAGAATCTCCAGGCCGACCTGGGCCTGGTAGACCGATTCGCTGATCAGCACCCGCGCCTGGTGAAAAAGTTGATCGGCGCGCTCGCGGATGGCCGGGTAGGTCAGGGAGGGCAGTACGACCTGCTGTACTGTCGAGATCACCCCCTGCCACTCGCCGATTTTCCCGCGCTGCATGACGACTTCATCCAGCAGGTAAGTGAGAACCGTCAGGAAACATTCGGGGGTGTCGTCCTGAATTGCTCCAAAGAAGGAAGTCAGCAGGTGGGCGGGCCAGTCGTCGGGCAGCTTGACGTGTGAACTCTGCACCAGCGACCTGATGTGAGCGAGGATCGTTTCGGGCCAGGCCTTGTCTAAATCGACCAGATGCAGGCCCTCTTGCACCGGGTCATGCTGTCTTACGCCGGTGACACAGGGAGACAGGCAGCCGCATGAACGCCGTGTGACGAGGCGGGTGGGTAGTACGACCAGGTCCGGCACCGGCTCACCGCGAATTTTTGCCAACAGGACACGGACCCCTTCGACACCCTGGTCGATGACCGGCTGGGCGACGGTCGCCAGCGGCGGCGTGCTGGCTGCCGCGATATCCAGGTCGTCGAAGCCGATCACGGCGATGTCTTCCGGCACATGAATGCCACGCGCGTTCAGTTGTTCGATAATGCCAATCGCCAGTAAGTCATTGGCGGCGACAATCGCGTCGAATTCGGCTTTGTGCTCGTCGAGCAGCACGCGGATCGTTCCTTCTGCCAGTTCCGCATCGAACCCGCCGGGCGCAACCAGCGATGGGTCGAATACGATGCCGCTCTCTTTCAACGCCCGCCGGTACCCTTCATAGCGTTCAGCGGCTTCGAGCTGCTTTTCAGGCCCCATTGCATATGCGATCCGGTGAAAGCCATGCTCGTAAATCAGGTGGTTGACGGCTTCGCAGGTGCCGACTTCGTTAGCGACGTTGATACAGGAAACGCCTTCGATAAGCTGGCCCAGGCTGACGACGGGCAGCGATTGATGCTTTTTGCACAACTGCTCGACACCTTCGGGGCTGTATCGACCGAGGCGGTTCGACATGACGACCAGGCCGTCGACGTTTTCGGGGTTGGGCAGATCGTAGATGAAGTTCGCGTTGTTGGCGTACGGCTCCGGGTGATTTGGCTGCTGGCCCACAAAGCAGAGGATATCGACATCGTTGGCCCTGGCTTCGCTGATGATCCCCTTCAAAAGCAGGGATGGATGCTCATCACCCAGCCAGTCGGTCAACACGCCGATGGTGATTCGTTTCGCCCGGTCCTGCTTGCGGTTTATCTTAGCCATCAGAATGCAGCTTTACTCAGGGTGTGATGCGCTCTGTTCTCCATATCTCTAAGTATATAGGCTTTGGTTCCCGTATAAAACTACAATATCGCTATGACTGCCTGGGGGATTCCAGAACCCGGCTGTCTGATGGCAGGCATCAGGCTAAAGTCGATATGTTGGCTAAAGTCGATATGTTGCCTATTGTTCCGGCGAGAAAGAGCGCCGGGCGGCGAGGATCACGGCGATGATCGCCAGGAGGGGGATCACCGCGATCAGGGTGAGCAGCGGGTTGTGAAGCGGCACATGGGCCAGCGCGTCGGCTTCGGCGGGGGGAAAGAGCAGGTCGAGGAGTTGGGGATAGGTGTAACGCGGAAGCGTGATCGCCGAGGAGAGGGCCAGCGCAAGGAACGCGCCCAGCGTCCCCCACCACGCCCAGCGATGGCGCATCGAAACGCCCCAGGTGAGGATCAGCAGGACGAGGATCGCCCCGGCGGTGGCGGTATAGCCGGGCAGATCGACGAGCAGCACGCCGAACGCGGGGAATATCCCCCGGAAGAGCAGGCGGCCATGCAGGGCGAGGATCGAGAAGGCCAGCGTGACGGCCAGAATCCGCACCGGCAGGGGCATCGATTCGAGGCGGTCGGCTGCCGGGCCGGTGCTCAACGCCTCGCCGACATCATCCCGGTTGTAGAAGCGGATCAGCAGGATGGGCAGCACGGGGTAGATCAGCGCCGCAAAGGGCAGCAGGAGCAAGAAGCGCAGCAGGGTCGGGTCTTTGGACTGGATGAAGATCAGCAGGGCGATCAGGACCAGCGGCAGCCCGACGATCAGCCAGGCCCACAGCAGGGTTTGCATCACCGGGCGCAGCCAGCGGCGCAGGTTGAGGTGACCCATCCCCAGGATCAGGCCGAGCGCGGCAATGGTGTAGTACCCGGCGATCTGGATCGCGATGTTGGCGAACATCAGCGAGCCGAACCCGAAGCCGGGGTAGTGGAAGCGCCCCCCTTCGGAAAAGAGGGTGAAGCAGTAGACCTCGACCGGGCCGATCACGCTGAAGGCGAGGCCAACGAGGAGCATCAGCGCGCCGATGGTGCGCAGGTGCAGGCGTCGATTGGCGAGCAGGGCTTTGACTGGCTGCATGGTGTTCCTCCTGTAGAATTAAACACCGCCGAAGGGAATGACAGGGAAAAAGGGAAAAGGGGAAACCGCTGCACTGTTTAGTGATATAATGATTGCAGTACAATCTATTTGCTGTATTCTATCATCTATCACTTTGAACTATTGAAAGGTGAAATATAGCATGTCGCTTGGTGTGGTAGTAAAAGGTCCTGAAGGAGTAGTTTTGGCAACAGATAGCCGTGTGACTCTTCAAGCAGAAAGAAGAGGGCATCCGCCTATCCAAGTCAATTTTGACAATGCCACAAAACTCCTTAGCTTACAAACACCGCACAATCATGTGGGTGCTGTAACCTATGGTACGGCTGTAATAGGACTGAGAACTGCCCATAGTTTTATCCCTGAATTTCAGGCAAAACTGGAGAGCGAGGAAGAACTCACTGTCGAAGAATATGCAAATCGAATGAGTGAATTCTTTCTAGCTCAATGGAACGAAGCCAACACACAAGGCAGTAGTGGGCCTGGGATGACCTTCATAGTCGGGGGGTATGATCCAGGTGTTTCGTATGGAAGAGTATTCATATTCACCATTCCCGAAAATCCCCACCCGGCGGAGCAAAATCGATTTTGCTCCGCCGGGTGGGGATTTTCGGGAATGGTGAATATGAATACTC
>DAOUES010000111.1:0-4253 GCA_034430335.1 Anaerolineae bacterium
CGCCGGACGTGGTCGAGGGATCGCCAGAGCTTGTCGCCGCGTTGATCGCCGAAGCGGAGTCCTGTCTCCGCCACGAGTGGCATTTCTTCGGCCTCGACGGTCTCCGCGAAGACCCCCTCGACTGGCATTACGACCCCACAATGCAAGTCCGCGCCCCGCATGAGTTCGGCCCCGGCATCGATCATCGCGACGAATCGGTCGTCGGCAGCATCAAAGTGATCTGGGAGAAGAATCGCCACCACCACCTGGCCGTTCTCGCTGCCGCCTATGCGCTCACCTATGACGAACGCTTCGCCGCCGAAGCCGCCGATCAGCTTCTCGATTGGGTCGGGCAGAACCCGTATCTCGTCGGCGTCAACTGGACGCATCCACTGGAACTCGCCATCCGGTTAATCTCCTGGGTGACCTGCGAACGCCTGCTGCGCGGCTCGACTCATTATGATCGCGTGTTTGGCCCGCAGAGTCCGCTCTGGCCGTCGATCTATTTGCAGCAGTCGTTCATCGAAAAGACCTATTCGCGCGGTTCTTCGGCCAACAACCACCTGATCGGCGAGATGGCCGGGCTGTATATCGCGGCTGCGGCATGGCCGATTTATGATCGCTCCCGGCGCTGGCGCGATCTGGCCCGGAACGTCCTCGAAAAAGAGATCGTTCGCCAGACCTTCCCTTCCGGCCTCAACCGCGAAATGGCCTTTGCCTATCACATCTTCACGCTCGAATTTTTCCTGCTCGCCCTGCTCGAAGCGCGGCGGGCCGGTCAGGACTTTTCCGAAGGCTACCGGGATCGCCTCACGAAGATGCTCGAAGCGATTCCCCAACTCACCGATGTTGGCGGCAACCTTCCCCGCTACGGCGATGGGGACGAGGGGCGGGCTGTTCAGGTTCAACCCGGCGATGCCTCCCGCGTCGAGTGGCTTTACCGGGTCGGTCATGTGCTGCTGGGATGCAAAGTCCCGCAGACGGATGAAAGCCGACTGCCTGCCGCGCTACTTGGTGTCGACACAGCGGACGGCGATCAAAGTGCGTATGAACCGCCGAAAGGATCACCTGCCTTCGAGGATGCCGGGCTGTACGTCCTCTCCTCGCGCCGATCCACGCCCGGCGAGGTGTTCGCCCTGGCCGATGCCGGACCGCACGGCTTCCTCTCGATTGCCGCCCACGCCCACGCCGACGCGTTCTCCTTTACGCTCTCGGTGGCGGGGCAACCCATCCTCGTCGATCCCGGAACCTATGCCTATCACACTCAAAAGGATTGGCGTGACACTTTCCGGGGGACGGCGGCTCACAATACGCTCACCGTCGACGGACTCGATCAATCGACCCATGCCGGGGCGTTCATCTGGACGCAGCAGGCCAAAACCAACGTCGAGGCATGGGAGGCTGCGGCTAACGGTGGCAGCCTCACCACCTCGCACGATGGCTACCGGCGGGTCGGCGTTACCCACCGCCGGACGCTCACGCTCGATGATCGCCTCTTCACCGTCGAAGATCAATTGCTTGGTGATGGCCGCCACGAAATCGCCCTGAACTTCCACACCGCCCCCGGCTGCCTGATCGATCAAAACGCCGACTCTTCCCTGACGATCCATTGCGGCCCGGTTCAAGTTCATTTAACATTACCGGGCGTTCTGCAAACCCGGCTCGTTAATGGCGGGGAGGATGCAGGCTGGTATTCGCCCTGCTTCGGGGTGAAAGTACCCACCTGGTCAATTGTCACCGGTGGGATTTGCGAATGCCCGGTCAGGCTGCTGACCGTATTGGAGATCGTCTATGAAGGTTAGTGTTTTCGGGTTGGGCTATGTGGGCGTCGTCGCCTCGGCCTGCCTTTCCCGCGATGGCTTCACCGTCGTCGGCGTCGACATTTACGAAGAAAAAGTCCGGCTGGTCAATTCCGGGCAGGCGACGATCATCGAGCTTGGTCTCGGCGAACTGCTCAAGGCCGGTGTGGATGCCGGGCGGCTCTCGGCGACCACTTCCGCCGACGATGCCATCGCCCGGACCGATATCTCGTTGATCTGCGTTGGCACGCCCAGCCGCCCCGACGGTTCCCAGGATTTGTCGGCTGTCTACCGCGTCTGCGAGCAGATCGGCGATGCGATTGCTCGCAAGGGCCAGTCGCACATCGTCGTGATCCGCAGTACGGTTCTGCCAGGAACGACGGCAAAATGCGCCGAAATCCTCCGCGAACATGCCGGGGATGTTCCGGTTCACCTCGCCATGAACCCCGAATTTTTGCGCGAGGGCAGCGCCATTCGCGATTACGACGCGCCGCCCTTCACCGTGATCGGCACCGACGACCCGGTCGCCGAGGCCGCCCTGCGCGAGATGTACGCCGCGATCCTCGCCCCGGTCTTCGTCACCGAACTGCCCATCGCCGAGATTCTCAAGCTGGCCTCGAATGCCTGGCACGCCACCAAGATCACCTACGCCAACGAGATCGGGCGGCTGGCAAAAGCCAGCGGTGTCGATGGCCGCGAGGTGCTGCGCATCCTGATGGAGGATACCAAGCTCAACGTCTCGAAAGCCTATCTACGCCCCGGCTTTGCCTTCGGCGGGTCGTGTCTACCCAAAGACGTCCGCGCCCTGACCTACTTCGCCAGAACCGAATCTATCGATGTGCCGCTGCTGGACGCGCTCCAACTTTCGAACCATGCGCAGATCGAGCTGGCACTCCGGCAGGTAATCGCCACCGAGAAACGGCGGATCGGCCTGTTAGGGCTGGCATTCAAACCCGGAACCGACGATCTACGAGAGAGTCCCACCGTCGAACTTGCCGAACGCCTGATCGGGAAGGGCTACGACCTTCGCATTTTCGACGCCGCCGTCCACGAGGCCCGGCTGATCGGGGCCAACCGCGCCTATATCGAGCAGAAAATCCCGCACCTGTCGAAACTGCTCGTCGAAAGCCTGGACGAGATCGCCGCCCACGCCGAGGTGATCGTCATTTCCTACGGCGCTGCCGAATTCCGCCCGCTGCTCGCCTCGATTGATCCCGACGTCCAGATCATCGACCTGGCGGGCACTTTCCCGCCCGTCTTTTTCGAAGGAAAACCCTACGATGGCATCGCCTGGTAAAGTCCTGATCATCGTCCAGAACCTCCCCGTCCCCTTCGACCGCCGCGTCTGGCTCGAATCGACGACGCTCAAACAGGCCGGGTACGGCGTCTCGGTGATCTCCCCCACCGGCAAACACGGCGATTTCAAAAAGACCCACGAGGTCATCGAGGGGATCAACGTCTATCGCTACCCGGCCCCGCCGGAAGCCGAGGGAGTCATCGGCTATGCGTTCGAATTTTCTTACGCCTGGCTGATGACTGCCCTGCTGTCGCTGGTGGTCTGGGTGCGGCACGGGTTCAACGTGATGCAAGCCTGCAACCCGCCCGAAACCTATTTCCTGCTGGCCTGGTTCTATAAATTGTTCGGCAAGAAGTTAATCTTCGATCACCACGATCTCTCCCCGGAGATGTACGTCGCCAAAGGGGGGAAGAAAGGCGGCCTGCCCTACCGTCTGCTGCTCCTGCTCGAAAAACTGACCTTCAAAACTGCCGACGTGGTCATGACGACCAATCTCTCCCACAAGGAGATCGCCGTCAAGCGCGGTGGATTCGACCCCAACAAAGTGTTCGTCGTGCGCAGCGCCCCGAACCTGGATCGCTTCACCCGTTACGATCCGATCCCTGAGTTGAAGGAAGGCGCGCCTTACCTGATCTGCTACCTGGGGGAGATGTGCCCCCAGGACGGCGTCGATCACATGCTTTATGCCGCCCAGGTGGTCCTGAACGAACACAACCGCAAAGATGTCCACTTTACATTCATCGGCGGTGGGCCATCGCTCGAAGACCTGCGGAAGCTGAAATCCAAACTTGGCCTGGACGAATATATCACCTTCACCGGGCGCGTCTCCGACGACGATCTCTGCCGCTACCTCTCCACCGCCGACATCTGCGTCGATCCCGACCCATTCACCGAGTGGTCGAACCAGTCGACGATGAACAAGATCATGGAATACATGGCATTCGGCTGCCCGATTGTCGCCTTCGACCTGAAAGAGAATCACTACTCGGCGCAGGACGCGGCGATCTACGCGACTCCGAACGATGTCGACGAGATGGCTGCGCTGATCGTCGACCTGCTTGAGAATCCCGACAAGCGCCAGGAGATGGGCAGCTATGGTCTGAATCGAATCGAAAACGAGCTGGCCTGGCAGTACAGCCAGCCCCATCTTCTCGCCGCCTATGCAGCCGCCGGTTACC
>DAOUES010000112.1:0-9975 GCA_034430335.1 Anaerolineae bacterium
AGCTGGTCGGCAGCTTCGGCGGCGAAACGCTCATCACGGGTGAGCACATAAGCGGAGGTAAGAACGGTCAGATGGTGGTGGCGATTCTTCTCCCAGATCACCTTGATGCTGCCGACGACCGATTCGTCACGGTGATCGATGCCGAGTCCGAACTCGCGCGGCGCTCGTTTCTGCGTCGTGGGGTCATAATGCCAGTCGATGGAGTCTTCACGGAGACCGTCTAGGCCGAAGAAATGCCACTCGTGCCGGAGATACGACTCCGCCTCGGCGATCAGCGCGTCGGCGAGTTCGGGAGCCGTTTCGGCCACGTCAGGTGGAATGATCAATGCCGACCGGCCCGGCAGCGACGACCAATTGGGTTCGGGGATGGCCGGGAAAACGCCGCCGCTCACCTGCCGCTTCCAGATGACCTTCTGCGCCACCTGCCGGGCGCGGAATCCCACCTCGCGGGGGGACATGGCGAAAAGCCGCCTGACATACCAGCTCGGTGAAGGCATCGATCAGGCTGGCCTGTATTGATCCAGCGTGATGCGTTGCCCGGTGCGGATCGACTCCTGGGCAGCAAGCGTCACCAGTGTGGTATCGAACAGGCTGTCGATGGGAATCGGCATTGGCCCGCCGGTTTCGACGGCCTTGACGAAGGCCCGCATCTGGTTCTTTTGCCCTTTGTCCTGCGATACAGCGGTTTTCTTTTTTCGTGACGATTCATAGAAGGTGACGCTGTTGAAATTGTCGAGCCGGGCGGTCAGCCCGCCGCCGAACACCTCGATGTTCTCTTTCGGCACACCGGACGATCCCTGAGTCAGGTAGAGCAGCACGCCAATCGAGCCGTCCTCGTATTCGACGGTCACGGCGATGTTCTCCAGGTCGTCGGGGGTGGGATTCGCTGGCCGCAGGGCCGAGGCGGTCACCGCGACCGGGCGCGAACCGGTGAGGTAAGAGATCACGTCGAGGAAGTGCCCGGCCTCGCCGACGAAGCGCGTCCCGTGCTGCGCGTCGAGATACCAGGAGTCAGAGGCCATCTGCCCGGCATGGACGCGGTAATTGACAACCAGCGGGGCGGAAGTCCGCGCGAAAAAGGCAGCAAGCTCCTGCACGAGCGGGGCGAATCGGCGGTTAAAGCCCACCTGGAGGCGGCTGTTGCCCGATTCGGCAATGGCCTGATGGACGAGGCTTACCCCGTCGAGATCGACCGCCAGCGGCTTCTCGACGAATACCGGCTTCCCGGCGCGGAGCGCCTCGCCGACCATCCGGGGATGGGAAGCGTGGCGGGTAGCGATGACCACCGCGTCGATATCTTCGGCAGCAAGCAGCGATTGGTAATCGGTGGAAGTGCGCTTGAAACCGAATTTCTGCTTTGCATTGGCGGCGGAGAGACTCGTCGCGGTAGCGACTTCGACCAGCACGGCGGCATTGTCGGCTTTGAGATGGGGGAGCAGCATACTCGATGCGTAGTTCCCGGCACCGATTACGCCGATTCGCACTTTGCCCTTGACCGGGGCAACCTGATCTCCTGATCGAACAGGTAAGGTGCGGGCCAAAACTGGCTGGTCGGCATATTTGAAGACAATCCCCAGGCCGATGTCCTTCCCCTCGGCGATGTCGGCGTAGACCTGTTCGGCTTCGTCGAAGGGGAAAATCCCGGTGACGATGGGTTCGAGGTCGATCAGCCCGCTGGCGAGCAGATCGAGGAAGGACTGCATGTTACGCCGTTCAGTCCAACGGACGTAGCCTATGGGATAATCGACGCCTTTTCCCTCGTAGTTGGGATCGTAGCGGCCAGGGCCGTAGGATCGCGAGAAGCGAACGTCTAATTCTTTGCCGTAGTATTCCTTCCAGGGGAGGTCGAGGCGCGTCTTGCCGATATCGACAATACGGGCGCGGTCGCGGGCGATCGCGGCAGCCAGTTCGACCGGCTCGTTGCTGCTTCCCCCGGCAGTGATGAAGACACAGTCGACTCCCGCGCCGCGCGTCAGGCGGACGATGTCGGCAAGGAAGACGGCGTCATCCGGCTGACCGGCGCTGACCGCGCCGCACTGCATGGCTAGCTGGCAGCGACCGGGGATCAGATCGACCCCGACGGCCTGTACCCCGGCGGCGCGGAGAAGCTGGATCAAAATCTGCCCCAGCAGCCCCAGTCCGATCACGCAGGCGGTTTCGCCCAACTGCATCTGCGCCTGCCGGAAGCCCTGCATGGCAATCGCGCCGATGGTGGTGAACGCCGCGTGGTGCATCGGGACGTCGGCAGGAACGGGAACGGCGAGGTTCTTCGGGATGAAGTTGATCTCCGAGTGATTGGCATACTCCGCACCGCCGCAGGCCACCGCCTGCCCGACGGCAAATTCGCCCGCCTGGGGGTCAACTTCGATGACGGTGCCGGAAAGAGAATATCCCAGCGGGGTGAGCTTATCGAGCCGGTTCATCACTTTTTGATAGGTGGCAATCGGCCCCTGCTGGCGCAGCGTTTCGAGCACCTTCTTGACCTGGTCGGGGCGCGCCCTGGCTTTGCCCAGGTAAGACATCTGCCCCTCGCGGACTTTCATGCTCTCGGTGCCTGACGAGATCAGGCTGTAGGCGGATTGAACAAGGATTCCACCTGTCTTCAAGGCAGGCGGATCGACTTCTTCGAGGCGGATCACGCCCGTTTTATAGTTCTGGCTGATTTGTTTCATTAGTCTGGCTATTCCTGATTGCATCCAAGTGCATGCCTTGAGGCTATAGTAACAGGGAAACAGAAGTGAAGCTACTTGCAGTTTTCAGCGTTGTCGGGTGTTTGGTTATCCAGGGGCAATCGCATAAACTTAGGGCGGTTCGAAAATACGGTTAACGAATTTACAATCTATCCAAAAATCGTTTCGGGCGGTTCGATTTTGTATCTATCCGAAATGAACGAAGTGAATTTGCGGATAGATAGTTAGAGCAGGTTTCCATGCAAAGAACCGAACGCCAACTGATCCTGATCCTACTCCTACTCTCGGCGGCGCTGGGCGTGGCCCATGCGATCATCGTGCCGACCTGGTCACAGGTTGAAGAACCCGGCCATTTCGAATATATCCGCACGCTGATCGTCCACCGCGAGCTGCCCGATCCCGATGACCCCGACCTGAACATCCGCCGGGAGATTATCGCGACCTATATCTGGGCGCATCACCGGCTGGGTTCAGGCGGGCGAATGGCGAACCAAATCCTGATCGATACATTGGGATTGGAAACCGATGCAGACTGGATCGCCCTGCGTGACCGCCTTCAGGAAGAACCGGGATACGCCTCACCAGGGGACGCCGAACGCTATATCAACCGCTTCAACTCGCAGCTCAACGAGCAACCGGGATATTATCTCGCCGCCGCGCTGGTGCTGTTTCCCTTCAGAAACGCGGCATTGGAAACGCAGCTCATGATCGCCCGCCTGTTTACAGTCGGGTTGGGCGTGCTGACAATCTGGCTGGCCTATTTGACGGCCTGCGAACTGTTCCCGGACGACTGGCTGATGCGGATTGCAGTTCCGGCAGTAGTGGCTTTGCTGCCGAGCTTCGTGGTGCTGACCGGCACGGTCAATAACACGGTCGCGGCGGCGGCAGCCGTCTCACTGGCGGCTTATGCATCGGTGCGGCTGGTGCGTCGAGGCTACGGCCTGTGGGGGCTGGCTTTGCTGGTGATGGGAGTTGCTGCCTGCATGGTCAGCAAGACGACGGCCTACGCCGGGATTCCGGTGGCGCTGCTGGCGATCCTGCTGGCGCGGCGGAAAGCATGGCCCCGCTGGATTCTCTACACGGTGCTGGGATTGGTTGGGCTGGGAGCGGTGATCACTTTGAGATGGCACTACCCGGCAAGCTGGTACCGGGTAGACTTCGACAACGGCACGCAAAGGGTCGACGATGCGCCAGAGGGCAGCCGGGTATTCGAACAGATGGCTAACTATCCGAACGCGAGTATGTGGCAGGCCCTGCCCGGCTCGACGGTGGAAGAACTGCGCGGCCAGCCGGTGACCATCGGCGGGTGGATGCGGGCCGATCACGAACAGGTGCTCGAACACCCGCCGAGCCTGTACTACGCGCCCGACCGGGGCAACCCGGAGCGCATTCTCTGGGTGGAAGAGCCGGTGATTGTCGGCGAGGAATGGCAGTTCTATGCGACGACGGTGACGATCCCGGAAGATGCCCAGTGTATGGTTTACCAGATGCTGGCACCGGGAGAATATGCGGGAGAATACACCATTCAATACGACGGGATTACTATGGCAGTGGGGGATTGGCCGCTGGACGATCCCCCACAGTTCGAGAATCGAGCAGCCAGCCGGGGAACATGGGGTGGAAAAGCCTTCGAGAACCTGCTGCTGAACGCCTCGGCGGAACGCGGGATACCGCTGATACGTTCTGACCTGGAAACGCTGCTGCCCGATCAACTGGCCGATACAGGGATCAAACTCAACCCGCGTTTAGCCACCCTGATGGATTGGAAGGCAAACCGGGAAATCTTCAGTCAGGCGCTGCGCTGGCTGTTCACCTCGTTCTGGTCACGCTACGGCTGGTCGATGCCGGGACTGCCGCGCTGGATCATCCTGGGGTTGTTTGGGTTGTGCCTGGTAAGCGGCGTCGGGCTGATCGTTTACGGCATCAGAGCATATCCAAAAGCACCGTTGTGGCAAAGGCGGGCGACAGCGCTGCTGCTGCTCGGCGCGGGGTTGAGTGTGGGAATGGCAGTATTCAGGATCGACCCGATCCAGATGCCGCTCTACTGCGACTTTTACCAGGGGCGGTTCATCTCGACCGGGTACTATATCATTCCCGGTGTGCTGCCTTTGATGGCCGTCTGGTACCTGGGTCTCCGCCAGTGGGTGCCGGAGCGAGGCCAGCGCTGGCTGCTGGCCGTAATGGTGATGGGCCTGTTCCTGCTCTCGATAGGGGTGCTGTTCGGGCGGCAAATTCCTGATTACCTGACCGTGTATGGAATCGATCCGCCGCTGACGCTGCTTATGCGGTTGTGGGGCTGGAGCGCGTGGTAATTCGACTGCCCGCCCACAAACTATCCGGTGTCATGGGGATATGGGCTATCGGTAACTGCGGCTCGATACTATACTGGCAGGAGGAAAAACCAGTCCAAAGTATCGTCCCGGTTTAGGTTAGGAGAAAGACGCAATGACCGATCTGGGAGGCCAGACACTGGGTAGATACCAGATCATAGAGCGATTGGGGCGTGGGGGCATGGCCGACGTTTACAAAGCCTACCAGCCCGGTTTGGATCGCTATGTGGCGGTAAAGGTGCTGCACCCGCATTTATCAGAAGACCCTGACTTTGTCACCCGTTTCCAGCGCGAGGCAAAGACGGTTGCCGCGCTACGTCACCCGCATATCGTGCAGGTTTTTGATTTTGATTCACAGAACGACCGCTACTTCATGGTGATGGAATACATCGAGGGCGGCAGGACGCTCAAAGAAGTGCTGAACGATTTAGCTGATCGCGGCGAGCGGCTCCCACTGCCTCATACGCTCGATATCTGCGCGAAACTGGCCGACGCCCTTGACTATGCTCACGGGCAGGGGATGGTTCACCGGGATATCAAACCGGCCAATGTGCTGCTGCCGACCATCGACAACCCGGTGCTGAGTGACTTCGGGATTGCGCGCATTATTGGTCAGACGGGATTGACGGCCAGCGGCGCGATGATCGGCACCCCGGCGTATATGTCGCCCGAACAGGGCCGGGGAGAGAAGGCCGACGAACGCACCGATATCTACGCGCTGGGGATCGTGCTCTACGAAATGATGACCGGCCAGCCTCCCTATGACGCCGATACACCCTACGGGGTGATTCTCAAACATATCAACGATCCATTGGTGCCGCCGCACAAGTTTGTCGAAAAGCTGCCACAGTCGGTAGAGCGAGTTGTGCTCAAGAGCCTGGCGAAAGACCCGCTGGATCGCTACCCCTCGGCGGGGGCCATGCGTGACGCGGTTCTCCGGGCGAGAGAAGATCAGGACGAGATCACCGGGATCGGAGAAGTGACGGCGGAGATCACGCCAGCATCACAGGCGACTGTCGCCGCAGCCGGGCCGACGGTTGCCGTCGAAGCGCCGGGTATAACAGAAACCGAGCTGGCCGAACCGCTGGCGGCTGCTGCGCCGGGGGGAAAGAAGCGGCGGGTAAAGTGGTGGGTGGCTGCACTGGCCGTGATCGCAGCGATGGCAGTGATCGGCGGTGGGCTGGCCGCTGTCCTGGGGCTGTTTGATGGTGATGATACGCATGTTTTACCAGAATCACACCAAGAAGTAGAACCCGGTGAAGAGCCTGAAGAACCCGGAGAACCCGAAGAACCCGCTTTAGAAGAAGGAATGATCACTGCATCAGGCCGGTTGACCGAAGAGGCATACGGGATCATCGAGACCGACCCGGAAAGGGCCGAGGAACTGCTCGAAGAGGCGCTCGACATCAACCCGATGAATGTCTGGGCCATGACGGGACTGGCGAGAGTATATATGTATCGGGGCGACTTCGACTCGGCGAATGATGTATTGGAAGAAGCCTACGCGATCGAGCCGGATCACCCGGAAGTCCAACTGCTCAGGGGGATGTTGTTTACCGATTCGGAAGAGTATTACAATGCCGACGAAGCAATGGCAGCGCTCGGCAGGGCAATTGAGATTAACTGCGTCGACGATGGCAATCTCTGGTTATGCGGGGATGCCAGCTCCCGCCGGGCAAACTTATACGCATGGTACTTTGGCGAATATCCCCAGGCGCTGGAAGATGTCAACCGCGCGATAGGAACTGCCCCTGAGCCGTGGTACGCAGCGCCATTCCTCGAAACACGCGCCTATATCTACGGGGCAATGGAAGACTTCGAGCGGGCCGATGCCGACTTCATGGAGGCGTACGGGCGGGGAAATGGAGAGATCGCTTTCCTTGAGGATGCGGCCAGTTATGCCGTTTCGACCGGGCGGAATGAGGCCGCAATAGGCTTCTACGAGCGCCTGATGAACGATCACGCGGATGACGCGAGAGTAAAAGCCGGGCAAGCCTACGTGCTGTGGACGATGGGAAACTACGACGCAGCACTCGAAATGAGCCATGCCGCGCTTGAACAGGAACCCGACTTGGCTAAGGCTAAGTACGTGATCGGGCTGGTACAGATCGACCGGGGGAACCCCGAACAGGCAGTGGAGACGTTCGGCTCGATCCTGGGTGTAGATCGAGATAGCTATGCCTGGCCGTTCCTCAACGAGGATTTTCGGCACGAGATACATTACGACATGGCACGCGCGGCGCTGGCAATGGGCGATCATGGGTGGGCGCTCGATCTGGTGGAGCAGTCGCTCGAATTCGACGAGGGGTGGGCCTATCCCTATGTGCTGCGCGGCGACATCCTGGCTGAGATCGGCGAGGTGGAAGAGGCGCGTCACAACTACGAGAGGGCGCTGGAACTCGGCAGTTATATGCCTGAACTGGTCGAAACTGTAGAGCAGCGGCTGTCGGCGCTGCCCGGCGGATAGAAATCGCGGGCAGACCCCTGATATAGGAACGGCGCAGGTTTTGAAGCCTGCGCCGTTCGTTCTTTTTCCTGAAATGGGCTGTTTATTCCGCTGGCGTTTCTTGCGTGACGGTTCCCTCCGGTAGGAACTGGCTCAGTAGACCCACCTGGGTATCGAGCGCGTACTCTTCTTTTTCCGGCGGGGTCACGTTGTAGAAATTGACGATATATCCCAGCGTAACCGTGTCGGTTTCGATATCCTCGATGTCATCGTCGAGCGCGCTGCGAAGCGCATAATCGATGTCGGCGCCGACTTCGGTGGCGTACTTCAGGACGAGCGCATCCTGGCGGGACATCGCCAGCGTGATCACGTCAGGAACCGGGATGGCGGGCACCGGCGTGGGCGTCGGTTCACTGGGCGGGGCCTCCCCCTCTTCCACCTCAACCGGTTCTTCTTCTTCCACCACCGGTTCGGGGGTGACGACGATTGGCTGGTTGAGATCCCGCAGGGGCCAGTCGCCCACGTGCATCACGATGGCGTTGTCGATGATAAGCTGGGTGGCTTTCTTGGAAACCTGGTCGCCGTTGGGCACGACGATAATCGATTGGCCCAGGACGCCGATTTCCTCGCGGCCCAGCGGGTATTCCAGGAAATCGATCTCGCCGCTTTCGATGTCTTCGATGAAGAGCAGGCCCTGGTTGGGCAGGATGGTCTGGAAATCCTCGTCGATGTCGATGAAGCTGAACGACATCATGATGTCGACGTGATCTCCCTCGCGAAGTGCGTAGGCGACCGCCGAAAGACGCTGGATGGGAACGGCGACCGCCACCAGACCCTGCGGTACTTTGAGCGCCGCATCGGAGCCGAGATCGGCGAGATCCATCGGTTCATCGCCGGGAGTGATCATGAAATCGAGAACGGGCTGCTCATAGATGATATCGACGCGGGCGATGCGCCCTTCGACCTGATCCAACCCGGCTCCCTGTTCATCGCCGACGACCAGCGCACCGTAGGGCGGCGGGGCCGACTCGATGAGGGGCCAGGACATGATGGTCACATCCTGTGCGGTGAGACGCGAGCCGCGCGGAATATCGCGGGCGGCGATGATGATGCTCATCGTCTGCGGCTCCGGCGTTGGCGTCGGCGGTACGTTCACCTCGGCGGCTGGTTCTGCCGCTCCCATGAGACCCCCGCCCATGCCGCGCAGCAGCAAAAGCCCGCCCCCCGCAAGGAGGACGACGACGATCAGGACGATGATAATAATCATTGCAGTTCGACTGCCACCCCTTCTGGCCATAACAACTCTTCTCCTGAATAGTTCGGATCAACTGCGTGGATGAAAACCGGTCTGCTGCCTGATTTTCACCGGCGAACAGCGCCTGACACCTGGTTTACTTTGCAGGTACACCTTGCTGATGCTGATTGTATAACCACACAATTTTAAAGGCAAGCCGGGGGGCAGCCACCTGGACTGCCCCCGTTACATTTGATTCTATTGCCGGTTACTCGACCAGGATAGGCCGCCCTTGGACGGTCATCTTCCAGCCGTAGGTGTCGTTTGCGTTTGGATTATAACGAACATACAGACGCCCACCGTAGAAGGGGATCGGGTTTGTTGGATCCTCTTCGCTGGGCACGGTAAAGGTATACCAGTTCCAGCCATTATTTAATTTAGTCTCGTTTTTTGACAAATACCAATCGTCCGGTTCGGGGATGGTATCGAAGTAGAAGTAGGTATTGTTATTTTGAGACTCTGCCGCATCAAACAGGCCAACCGTTACCTGCTGCCCGGAAAACTCAGGGCCGAGGTAGGCCAGCGGGACATCAAAGTCAACCGATGCATCAGCGTTCATTGGCAGGTGACCGACGCCAAAGCTCGTCACACCCCGAGAGTTGTGCGTTTCATTATCCTTAGTGAGCTGGGTCATGATGTACAGGTGCCGCATGTTGACATCTGCCGGAACGATATAGGCGTTCGGATCTTCAGACGGTAACGGGTCTGCAGGCCCGGCCCAGAACTGGAAGCCATTTTCAGAGGCGCCGCGTAGACCGCGCACCTGCAGAAAAAGTTCCATTGTTCCCGTATTCTGATCGATATGGATGTTGGGCACTTCGGTACCTGCGCCTGTTAGGTCGACTATGAAATTTCCATTACCAGTGCATTCGAGTGCATCAGTCCAATCCGGGTGGGCCGCGCGGAATGTTTCACAAACCGGGGTATCTGCATTCGGTTCTACAGGAGAAACCACATCGTTAGCATGTGGATGACCGGATGGATAGTAATCCGGCAGGATCTCGCCAAGTGTGAACTGATGCATCTGCTTGCCCTCATCGTACGAGCCGGGTGAGACCCACATCATGTCGGTGTCTACTGCTTCGGTGAGACTATCCATCCCATCCCATTCATGCTCCGTGGCATCAATGCCAGCGGCTTTGCCGATGTAGTAGGCCAGGTCGACTTCCTGCAGGCTGCCATCAGATTGAGCCTGGAGATAATAGAGACGGAACA
>DAOUES010000113.1:0-23419 GCA_034430335.1 Anaerolineae bacterium
CCCGGCGGAACCAACCGCCGATAGGTGGCTGATTGCGCCGAATTCCTCGCTTGTCCACTATAAGCCGGATCGGGCCGTGTTTACCTCACTCGAAATGTCGGACAGCGTCGCCTGCTGTCATGGGGAGATTCTCAGCTACGGCGCTGACGGATCGACCGAACACTGTTTGCGCCGCGCCCTGGCCGATTGGGAAGCAGGGAAACTGCAAGCCGACCGGTTGAACGGGCGCTTCGTGATCGTGATCGGGGATAAGCACAGGCGGGAATGGCACCTGATCACCGACCGGGTGGGGGCGATGCACTGCTACGCCGTCTGGCGCGATGGCCGGGCCGTGCAGATCGGGACGGATTTGGCCTCGCTGACCATTGATGCTTCTACGCGGGAACTTGACCGGCAGGCTGTCGCGTCTTTCTTCGGGCTGGGATTCTTCCTCGACGACCGGACATACTACACCGATACCCGGATTTTGCTGCCCCGCTCGATCTATCGCTTCGATGGGCAGGGCAACCAGATCGAGCATCGCTTTTATTTTTCATGGCACCATACCGTCGATCAGACCCGCACCTACGGCGAAACCGTCGAGGAATACGACACTCTGCTGCGGCAAGCCGTTCGGCGCTGCACGGCCACCGGTCGAACCGTTCTCCCGCTCTCCGGCGGCCTCGATTCACGGTCGCTGGCAGCGGTGGTTCCGCCGGGACCTTCGACGGTGGTTTATTCCTATGGCTATTCGCCGGATTCGGTCGAGACGCAGATTGCCTCCCGGGTCGCCCGCGCGAGGGGGTTCACCTTTACCGGCCATGTCATCGAACCCTATCTCTTCGACCGCCTGCCCGAAATCACGCTCGCACTGCACGGCAGCCAGGACATCCCGACCGCGCGGCAGGCGTCGATCAGCGGATGGCTGAATCAGCACGCCGACGCGGTGATCAGTGGATTGTGGGGCGACGTGTGGTGCGACCAGATGGGGCTGGCCGATGGCCTGCCGGAGGGCAAGACACCCGGCCAGTACGCCTATTACAAAATGGCGAAACGGGGCCGGGGTTGGCTGCTCGATCAGGTATGCAGGCCGCATTTCGAAGCTGGCGACATCGAAGAGATGCTTACCGAGAAGATATCCGCCGGGTTAGCCGAGTTCGATCACATTGCCGACCTCGACTTCCGGTTGAAGGTTTACAAAACCACCCGCTGGTCGTTCCGCTGGTCGAACGCGAGCCTGCGCGGGTTCGAGATCGGGGCAGTGCCGCGCCTGCCGTATTATGATATCGACCTGATCGACTTTTTCTGCACGGTGCCGACCGGATT
Source organism: Anaerolineae bacterium (assembly GCA_034430335.1). GTDB lineage: Bacteria > Chloroflexota > Anaerolineae > Aggregatilineales > UBA3940 > JAFGOY01. The sequence goes on from DAOUES010000113.1 coordinate 1,306, forward strand.
CGTGCGCGACCGCCGGGTACAGATCGACCACCTCAAACGATACGCCCCCGACCTCGCCCGAATTCGCTGGCAGGCCGCCGAAGCGAATCTCTACCTGGCGCGTTATGGCCGCTGGATCAGCCTGCCGCGCCGCGCCGCAGCGAAGATCGGGCGGGCACTGACCGGCCAGAAGGTGATCGAACGCAACTGGGAGGTGCAGTTCCTTTCTCCGCAGGGTCGGCAGGGATTGCATGACTGGCTGCTGGCTCAGGGACTCCGCCTTCACGATCACGTCTCCCCGCAGGCAATCAACGATCTGCTGGCTTCGTTTTTCCAGAGACCGGGTGCCGCCAGCGGCTATACCGTGTCGATGCTGCTCACCTTTTCCGCCTGGCTGGAGGTTGGCGGCTGACGGCAGCGGTCATTCCCCGCCGGTATTCATCCGGTAGATGCGGATGGTCGGCCCCCGGTTCTGTCCCGGCGTCCGGGTGACCTCGTAGACCTTTTCGCCTGCCGATATAAGCTGCTCGAGCGCGGCGGCCTGCCGGGGATACTGATCGGGATCGCCCAGGTATGTCCACGACTTGGAAGACAGCACCACGTACTCGATCTCTTCTCGCCTGACTACCGTTACATCCTCCAACGAGGCGATATGGTAGCCCGGCACCATATACTCTCGATTTTCTTTATCGGGGTCGTAGCGAGCGAGTTCCCCGCCGATCACTTCGTAAAACACAAACTGGCGCTTAGGAAACTGCGGCGTGTAGATTTCCACCAACACCCGGCTGCCTTCAGGGATATTGTCGAGCATCCACTCTTGGGCCAGCGTCCGGGTATCGGCCCCCGACAGTTCGCGCCCATCGACGAGGTCCTGCTGCACCATCGGCGTGATCGTAACAGCGAACAGCAGCACCCCGGCGATTGTCCCAGCGGCAGTGTTCACGCGCCCGGCAAGCTGTTTTCCAATCCAAACCAGTCCCCCGGCGGCCAGCAGACCGAACATCGGGAGGGTGGGCGTCACCCAGCGCACCCAGCGCAGCGAGAGGCTGGCGATGAACAGGAAGAACACCAGTGGGAAGATCGGCAGGAGCAGTTTGCGCTTATCTTTAGCCAGCAGGCAGACCACGATTCCCACAACAATCAGCGACAGACCGACCCAGGTAAAACTGTCGACCAGGCCGTTGTCGACGAACCATACCAGATCGGGAAGAAAGCCCTGCCCGGTCGCGCCCATGTGCTCGGTGCGTGCTTCCCAGCGGTAGTTTTCCAGGGCGGTTCGCCAATCCAGGTACAGATAGGGCGAACCGGCGAACGTCCCCAGCAGGCAGGCCCCGCCGCTCCCGGCCAGCTTCAAATGCCCTTTGATGTCTTTCCACCGGGTGCTGATCAGGTGAGCAACGATGATCGTCACGGCAAAGACGACCGCCGGGTACTTGGTCACAACTGCCAGCCCGGTCACGAACCCGGCCAGCAGGTAGTCGCGCCAGCGCCGATCTTCAAGGAGACGAATAGAGAACCAGAAGGCGACCAGCACCAGGGTGCCCATCACGACATCGGTGCGGATCAGCTTCGAATAGGCGACATGGATCGGGTTGAAGGCGGTGAAAAGCGCGGCAAGCAGCGCCGTATTACGGTCGAACAGCTTTTTGCCGATCCGATAGACCAGCCAGATCGATGCCACTCCGATCACGGCGACCAAGATGCGCCCGCTGAGGTAAAAGACGGTGGGATCGGCATAATACAATGCCCGGAAATCCGCCACACTGCCGAAACTGCCTGTTACCCGGCCAGCAGCAAAAATGGCCACATATATCACGGCCATCAGGTAAAGCATCGGTGTACCGGGATTGCCGAACCAGTGCGGATTCAGGCTCCACTCATCGAGCATCCGGACGGCCAGGGGGACAAACAGCGGTTCATCTGGATCGTAGAGGTGGGGCAGGCCAAAGTCGATACCGTACAGTCTCACCAGCAGACCGGCCAACAAGATGAGTCCAACCAGCAGGTCGGTCCAGGTAAAACGACCCGGCCACGACGAGATCGCCGGAAGCAGCCGCCGATCCAGCCCACGCTCGATTTGTTGGGCCGCCGTATCGATCTTATCCCTGACCCGCCTGGGCATATTCATAGAGCCGGGCTGTCGATATCTCGTCTCCAGGTTAAACCAACCCGATCAGTAATATCTATAGTAGTAATATTGACTGTACCCATCGCCCGATATCGACGCCCGGTTCAACACCACACCCAGTAAATTCGCCCCGGACTGCATGATTTGTTCGGTCGCCTTCTTCAAAACATCGACCCTGGTTGTCTGGGCGTGGGCGACCAGCAGAACGGCGTCACATACACTTGCCAGCAGCGTCGCATCAGCGACGACGAACAGCGGCGGGCTGTCGAATATGACCATATCCGAATGGTGCGAGAGGTCACGGATCAGTTCGGCCATGCGCGACGAGCCAAGCAGGTCAGCCGGGTTGGGAGGCAGGGGACCGCTCGGCATCAAATACAGATTGTTGATCCCGGTCGCCAGCACGTGGTCACCGATTCCCCCGCTCCCTTCCTCCAATAAGGCAGTGGTCACGCCGCGCTTATTCGATTGTTCGAACAGTTTGTGAATCGAGGGGCGGCGCAGGTCAGTATCGACCAGGATGACCCGTTTTCCCGACTGGGCTATCGCCACAGCAAGGTTGGCGGCAGTGGTGGTTTTTCCTTCAACCGGGCTGCTGCTTGTTACAAGCATCGTCTTGATCGGCTTATCCCCGGCAGAGAAATCCAGGTTTGTGCGCAGAACGCGGTATGCTTCGGCAATCGGCGAGCGCGGCTGGCGCTCCGTTATGAGCTTCTCCGGCAGTTGGCTGCCCTTTATCTCGGCGATGACGCCCAGAGTAGGCACGCCGATCTGCTTCTCGATTGTCTCGCTGGATTCGATGACCGATGCCCGGAAGTAGTTGATCAGGAAGGCAATCCCAAGAGCAAAAAACGCTCCCGCCCCCGCCCCATGAGCAGCGTTCAACGCTTTTTTAGGTTGGGTGGTTACCAGCTGCCCATACAGGGCCGTCTCCACGACCGTCAGTACATCCGACGACTGGGCGGCCAGGATGCGTACATTTTCTGCGCTCTCGAGGAGTGTATCATAGCGGGTTTGCAGCCGTTCAAGCTGAAGCTGTTCCAGGTTCTGCTGGAACAGCTTCTCGCCAAGATCGGCTTCGATTTGTTCGCGTTCTGCTTCCTGGAACGCGGTCAAACCACCGTATTCCTCCTTGATGGTATCCAGGTCCTCTAATCGTTCTTCCATATCCGAGATTTCGACATCAAGCTCATAGACACTGATATGGACTTCTTCGAGATCGAGTAGAAGCTGCGAAATCTCTGCCTGAAGGTCCTCCATCGAAGCCGAATATCGACCCATTTGCGTGTTCATATTCTCACTGATAAACACATTGACGATCTCATTGGCAATATCGGCAGCACGTTGAGGGTCGGTGTCCCGCACAGTTATATCAAGCAGATTGGTGCCCTGTTGAGTCGATACATTGATCTGCCCGGACAGCACATCTGGGCTGGTCTGCAAGCCGAGGTTTTCGATGACTTTCATCAGCAGCGGGCGCGTACGCATCAATTCCCCATAGGTTGCCGCGAGGGTTTGCGCCCGGTTGATCGTATCGACATCCGGCAGTTCCTGGTTGCCCTGGCTGAGGAGAACCGTCGTCGTTGCCGCGTATACAGGAATCGGGTCCGAAGTGAAGTAATAAGCAGCACCGCCAGCCAATATGGCACAGATGATGATCAACCACCATGACCGGCGCAGCAGCCTTAGAATATCTTTTAGTTCCAACGACGAACTCCTTTTACACAAAGCCGTTGATGCGTATCACTTCCTTCTTCCGCGATTATATCACTGCGAACAATCCAGGGCATAGTATAATAGCCTCAATTTACTCTCTGTATCGCCTGATAAAAGATGAACAATAACCGATCAGAAGTCAACAACCATTCCACCGGTCTTTCCCGCTACAAGCCGATGATGCGCGCCTTGCTGGTTTGTATCGACCTGTACAGCGGGCTGATCCTTTTATATTTCCTTCTCCGCCTGATCAAAAAGCCGCACTTCTGGATCGTCGATGCCGCCAACCTAGTTTTGCCCTGGCTGCTCTTGATCAGCGTTCCACTGCTGATCCTCGCCCTGGTAAAGCGCTCGCGGCGGCATATTCTATCGACCGGTGCCATTTTTGCAGTATTCATCGTGCTTTACGGCGGCCTGTTTCTTCCACCCGCACCGAAATCGGGAAGCTGCGCCGCGCCATACGCCGACTGCCAGCCGGTCGCTGTCATGACGGTGAACAGCGGGTCCGGGCTGGCCGATCCAGACTCGCTGGCTGCGGCCCTGCGTGATTCAGGTGCCGATTTGATCGGCTTGCAGGAGCTATCCCCAGAACAGGCCGACCGACTTGAGACCGATCTTGCCGGTGATTATCCGTACCAGGTTCTATATCCCCTGGGTTTCGGAGGGCGAGGATTGATCAGCCGGTACCCGATCACAGGTCATTACCTTTTCTATCCCAAGAAAGAATACTTCCCCTACCTGATCGCAACGGTCGACATCGACGGCACACCACTGACCGTCATCGTCTACCATATCAAACCGGCGGTTTTTCTCGTACAGGGTTTGAAGACGCGCCTGTCGGCTGAATGGCCCCTCGACAAAGCGCTTATCGGGACGGCGCAGAGCCTGGCCCCCACCGTTATCCTGGGGGATTTCAACACCGTCGACCAGAGCGACAAGTATCGTCAACTGCGGCAGGCCGGGCTTATCGACGCCTTCCGCGAGGCAGGCCGGGGATTCGGCCTGACCTTTCCGGCCAGGGCCGATGGCTGGCGCAGTCTGCCTGACCTTCCCTTGCTGCGGATCGACTATATCTGGGTGACCGGCGACATCGACGTGTCGCGGGCCTGGGTGGGAGACAGGACAGGATCGGATCATTTGCCCGTGCAGGCAGAATTGATGATAGAAACGAGCCGGGATACAGATTGACCTTGCCGGGGAAAATGACAATGGTAAAACGTACTTTTGATGTCACGGTCAGCGCGGCGGCGCTGCTGATTCTGTCGCCGCTTCTGCTGCTGATCGCGCTGATCGTCCGCCTCGACTCGCCCGGCCCGGCGCTGTTTCGCCCCCGGCGGGTCGGCCTGGATGGGATCGAGTTCAGGTTGTTCAAATTCAGGACGATGGTCGAGAATGCGCCCGCGCTGGGGCCGGGCATCACCACCGGGGACGACCGGCGCATCACCCGCGCTGGCCGGGTTTTGAGACGCGCCAAGCTCGACGAGCTTCCCCAGTTGATCAACGTCCTGCGCGGGGATATGAGCCTGGTCGGGCCGCGCCCGGAAGACCCGGACTACGCTGCCCTGTATACACCCGAACAGCGCCGGGTTCTCCGGGTAAGACCGGGGATCACCAGCCCGGCCTCGATCCACTTTCACGACGAGCAATCCCAACTCACCGGCCCCGATTGGAAAACCCACTACGTCGAGGAGATCATCCCGGCCAAGCTGGAGATGGATTTGCAATACATTCAGGATGCAAGTTTCTGGCTCGATCTCAAGATACTGTTCGAAACCCTATACGTTCTTGTCCGCCGAACGCGCTCGACTGGCGAACAGCGCCCTGGTTCTCCCTAAAAAGCTCCGCAGCAAGACCACAAACACCCGGTTCATAAACCCCGGAACGACCACAACCCTGTTCCGGTCAAGCGCCTTGAGCGAAGCGTCGACCACTTCCTCGGAAGTCGTCCAGGCAAAGGCCGGTATTGCAGACCGGTCGAAATTCTCAATTTTTTCGGCATCGTGGAATTCGGTGTAAGTAAACCCAGGGCAAAGCGCCTGGATTTTGACGCCGGTTCCGAGCAGTTCATTGGATAGATTGGTCGAAAAGGAGTTGAGAAAAGCCTTCGTGGAGCTGTACATTACATGCCCACCATAGGCCATAAAACTCGCTACAGATGAAACGTTGACCACATACCCTTTCCCACATTCGATCATAGCGGGCAGCGCCGCGCGGGTGAGATGCACCGTCGCCGCGACATGAACATCCAGCATCGACTGGCTTTTCTCGACGGCAATCCCGGCGAAAGTTCCCCGTATACCAAACCCGGCATTGTTGACCAGCAGCTCAAGATTGTTCGCAGCTGCAATCCGCTCCTCGACCTTCGAAACACCGTCCGGACTGGAGAGATCAGCGGTCAGGGTTTCGACGTTGATGCCGTGCTTATCCATAAGTTCTTGCGCCAATTCCTGTAAACGCTGCTCACGCCGCGCAACAATGATCAGATCGTAGCCCTGCGCAGCCAGTTTGCGGGCAAAGGTCGCGCCGATTCCACTTGATGCCCCGGTGATCAGGGCCAAACGCTGATTCGTCATTCTTGTTCTCCCATCGTTATATACAATGATTGATTCCAACAGATACTACGAATATAGCTGCGAATTGTTTCCAGATCGCCTGCCGCCGCTTTCTCGATCAGGCCCAATTGGTTACAATTTCGCCAGCATACACAAAAGGATGCACATGCACAACGAGAACGATCACCCCGCCGAAGCGCCCCTGGACGAATACGGCGAAGGCTATTTCCAATCCTACAACTACGCAGATCGACCACTCAGCCGGTTCAGTATGTACTGGTTCGCCCGGCGGTACTACGCCCGGCTGGTTCGGCGTTTCGCACCGAAGCCGCCTGTCAGCGGGCGCGCCCTGGAACTGGGTTCGGGCCTGGGCCACCTGCTGGGGCTGCTGGTCGAACACTTCGACTGCTATGGCATCGACATCGCCTATTATGCAGCCAGGCAAACAAAGGAAAACGCGCCCAGATCAACCGCGTTCGTCGCCTCGGCTGACCAGCTCGAGCTGTTTGCCGATCAATCGTTTGATGTCGTCGTCGCGCTCCACCTGGTCGAGCACCTGGTCGATCCGCCGAACTGCTTGGCTCACATCAATCGTATGCTCACCGATGGCGGCCTGCTACTTTTTGTGACACCCAATCCCGAATACGCGATCCGGCACCTGAAAAAGCCGGAACTCGTCCCCGATGCCATATCGAAAGACCCGACCCATATCAACGTCCACCCACCGGGGACATGGCGTCGGTGGGTGGAAGAAAACGGCTTCCGGGTGCTTCGCCAATTCGGCGACGGCCTGTGGGATGTCCCTTACCTGCCGCTGCTGCCAGAATCGATCCAGTTCGCCATTTTTGGCTTCCCCAGCCTGATCCAGGTATTGACCGGCACAACGTTCATCCCCACGTCGCTAGGGGTCAATACTATCACAATTGCACGTAAGGAGTAGAGCATGTCGCCGACCTTCATTGTTTTACTGATCGTGCTGGGAGTGATCGCCGCAGCTTTGGCAATCCCCTGGCTGGTCAATCGCCTCCGGCTGGCCGCAAATCCCGATTTCTACCGGCAAAAAGCGATCATGATCACCGGCGCTTCGCGTGGAATCGGGCGGGAGCTTGCCCATGCTTTTGCTACACGCGGCGCGAATCTTGTCCTCGCCGCCCGCAGCGTCGATGAATTGAACACCGTTGCCGATGGATGCCGCAAAAAGAACCCGGCTATCGACGCCCTGATTGTTCCCACCGATGTTACCGACAGGGCGCAACTGAAAAATCTAGCCGATTCTGCGCTGGAACATTTCGGCCAGATCGATATTCTGATTAACAATGCCGGTATCCGGCAGGGTGGGCAGTTCGTCGAATCGAGCATGAAAGAGTTAGAGGTCAACCTGGCTGCCCCCCTGAACCTGACCCAGATCGTGCTGCCCGGAATGCTCAAACGCCGCGCCGGGACGATTGTCAATGTCGCGTCGGCGGCGGGCCGGTTGGCCGAGCCGTATTTTGTGATGTACGGCGTGAGCAAACACGGCATGATCGGTTTCGGCGATGGCCTTCGCCGCGAATTATGCGGAACCGGGGTCAGGGTGATCACCGTCAAGCTGGATTTCATCAACACGGATATGGTCGCCGAGATCGGGCCGTCCTACCGCCGGATGGGAATGCCGATGCTCCCGACAAAGCGCGTCGCGCGGAGGGTTCTGGCCGGGATCGTCCTGGGGAAAAATCACATCAACGTGGGTTGGCTGTCCGCTTTTGCCGGGCCGGTCGGGGTGATCGCGCCCTGGGTGATCGATCTCTATTTCCGGCTGTTCATGCCGAAAGAATTCGCCGAGGCTGCAAAACGCCAGTTTTCGGAATAACAGGAATCGTGATCAGCGTTTTCTCGTAACCCGTAGAATGATGAAGGCTGTAATTATCACAACGATCAGCAGCCCTATCCCAACGACAACAACGGCGATGGCCGTAAACGGCAGTTGTGGGCCGCCTACAGGGGTTTCGGTTGCCGCAAAGGTCGACACCCCGGTTTCGACAGCCGGTGTACCCGCCGCCGACGGGCTGGCAGTCACCGCATTGGCTGTTTCTCCTTCGCTGCGCCCACCATCGGTCTCCCCCTCTTCCACTCCACCGGCGGCTGCCGCTGCGGGAGAGGATGTCGGCAGCGCCGGTGCCGGTTCAGGAGCCTCTAACTGTTCCTCTCCAGGGGCTGAAGCCTCGGCCTGTACAGCCGCTTCTTCCGACGGCAGCGCTTCCAGGGCCGGTTCTTCTGCTGCCGGTTCTTCCCCCACAGGCATTTCGGCTTCTGCCGCTGGGGGTTCCGCCGGGGCCTCTTCTTCTACGGCCTCGTCGAAAGTCTCAAGTTCGGGCGGGGCGGCTTCGGCTGGCGCTTCATAGGCTTCTTCCTCTTCCGGCGCTTCTTCTTCCATCTCTTCCTCAACCGGCTCTTCTTCCGCCTCTTTTTCGGCAGGCTCTGCGGCAGGCGCTTCGACGGCAGTATCCGCCGGGGCCGCCGCCTCCTGCATCGCCACCTGCCCGATGCCGGGTGGTGCGCCGCGACTCGAGAAGACAAATACGCCGACACACAGCAGCAGAATCGCAACCGCGCCGACCGCCGCCGCGACTGCCGCCGGAATCCCCAGCCGGTTCCAGAATGAAACCCTGGCCGGTTTGCCATAGCGGGCCGGGTCGAGCGTGAAACTGTGCGGGGCGCGGATATGCTCGGCCATCCCCAGCAGCGCGACCGTCACCCGCGTGGCATCCAGCTCTGCCCGCAGCGCCGGTTCCTGGACCAGACGGCACTCGAATGCCGTCTGCTCTTCGGCGGAGAGTTCCCCGTCAAGGTAGGCATTGAGAGTTATTAAATCGCGTTCACTGATTGATTCAGTCATTTCCTGCTTTTCACAATAGCACTGAGTTCATCCGTTGAAGCCGCCTCCAGAATTGTATGCCGTCACATGCTTTCGTCAGTAAGACGGTACTCCACCGGCAAAAGTTCCGCAAAACCCTGCAAGCACTCCCGCAGGCTGCGCCGTGACCGGCTCAGGCGTGACTTGACCGTTCCCAGCGCCACGCCGACAATCCCGGCGATCTCGTCATAGCTGAAGCCCTCAACATCCGACAGGATCGCGACCACTCGCTGATCCTCTGAAAGGTCCTGCAAACAGGTAAGGATCGCCTTCTGTAAATCCATGCGCTGTGCGTAAGTCTCCGGATTGTCACTGCGCGTGGCAAACGACACCGGATCAGGCGCTTCGTCTTCGACGTAGAGCGCATCCAGCGATGCCTTCGGGCGGCGCTTCCGGCGGCGCAGTTCGTCGTAACAGGCATTGGTGACGATCCTCAGCAGCCACGCCTTGAATGACCCTCCACGAAAAGTCATCAACGCTCGATAGGCGGAGATGAACGCCTCCTGGGTGGCATCCGATGCCGAATCGGAATCGCCCATGATCCGGTAGGCCACGCCGAAAGCCTGATCCTGGTAATGCAGCACCAGTCTGTTGTAGGCATCGACGTCACCCTGTTGGGCCTGTTGAATTAACGATGCTTCGTCCATTGTCTCCCGATCGTTTAATGCGATCTAAACTGCGTCGCAGTGCATGGCACGCATCAAATTGTATCACAAAAAAGATTGACGGCAGACCCTGATTGCCGTATACTTGCGACTCAAGCGCCGGAGTGTTGGAACTGGCAGACAAGATCGACTCAAACTCGGTTGCCTTCGGGCGTGTGGGTTCGAATCCCACCTCCGGCATTGCTGAGGTCCGGATCACGGTATAATACGGGTCAGGGCCTTATTTTATTACATCGAGGGCGTATCTGTGCGACGCACACTGCTTGTCTTACTGGTTGGCCTGGGACTGGGCGCTTTCGGCGGAGCCGTATTCGGCTGGCTGGTTCCCATCCAGGATGTAAGCACCGGGTTCTATGAACTGCACCCCGACTACAAAGCCGACTATACGGTGATGGTCGGGGCGGCCTATGCCGCCGATGGCGACTGGGACAAAGCACAGGCCCGGCTGGGCCGACTGGCCGAACCCGACCCGGCGACTTATGTCGTCGCATTGGCCGAGCAGTATATCGCCGAAGGGCGAAATCCAAACGACATTCGCAACCTGGTCGCAATGGCGGTGCGTTTTGGTTATACCACCCCTCCCATGCAGTTGTATATTTCACCATCTGATTCAGAGCAGTAGCCCATGCAAGAAGACCCGCCTCGTTTCCCCTGGATAGCCCTTCTGATCGGCCTGGTGGTCGGTATTGCTGGCGGCCTCTATTATGGCTGGTACCTCAACCCGGTCGATTGGGTCAACATTGGCCCGGACAAGCTCAACGCGGAAGATCAACAGGAATATATCCTGCTGGTTGCCGAAGCGTATCTACAGGAACAGGAGATCGCGCGGGCCAGCGCCCGCCTTGCCGCACTGGATACCCGTGACATCGCCGAGCTGGTCAGCATCCAGGCCGACGAAGCCCTGCTCAGGGGCGACGATCCAAGCGAAGTCCGCGCCCTGACGACCCTCGCTGAAGCATTAGGGGCCAGCCCGATGGCCGCCGAGGTTTTTTCAGGCACATCGGTACCGGCGACCCTGGATGAAGGAGGAACCGCTACCCCAACCTTCGAAGGTATCGCCAGTCCCACGCCGACCGGCGATACGGCGGCCACCCCGATACCCACCCAGGAAACACTTACCCCTACCCCGCAGATCATCAGCGAAACTGATCTGAGCCTTGTCGAGCGCGAAACGGTGTGTGAAATTGACGAAGGTTCAGGCCGGATCGAGATACTGGTCTTGAACCGGGACGAGATCGGCATCCCGGCGGTCGAGGTTCGTGTCGAGTGGGGGGGAGAAGACGCAGACACATTCTTTACCGGGTTGAATCCAGGCGTCGATCCGGGTTACGCCGACTTCGACATGATTGTCGACCGGGTTTACTCGGTTACGCTGGTCGGCCTGGCCGAACCGGTCGTCGGCCTCGACAGCGGCAACTGCACTGCCGACTCAGGCGAAGAGTCCATCCCCACCTACCGCCTGACGTTTGCCCCCAATAGTAACGATAACACCGAAGACGAGGGCGAATAACCAGCCACGATCAACACAGGTGGGAGATCACACCTTCCCACCTGCGCAAAATACCGAATCCGGTTGTAAAACGACCTACTGGCTCGCCATTGCCTGCACCAGTTCGCGGAAAGCGGTTTTATAATCTTCGGAGAAATCGAAGCGGGGGATTCGCCGCAGATCGTCGGGCACCTCGCAGGCTTCGACCTGGGCAATGAAGACCGGTTTGCGCTCGCTGCGGAAGAACTGCCAGCCCTTCTCTACCTCTGATTCGTCAAGCGCCGCCCCGGACAGCACGACGACCATCTGGCTGCATTCTTCCAGCGCCGGGTGGACGCCGCTCGCCCAGTTTACTTCGCCGGTCGTATCGTTGATTTCGTACCAGGTGGCGATTCCCGTTTTCTGCAAATCCTCGGCAAGCTGCCCGGCAATCCAGGAATCGTTTGGGCTGCTGTTGATATAGGCTGCATAGCTGGCCTGCGTGCGGCCTTTCCCCCTGCGCGACTGGCTGGCGATCTCTTTGAACTGGCTGGTATCGGGCTGTACCATCCCCCGGTGCGCCTCGGTGCGCCCCATCCGAAAAATGGTCGACCCGCAGATTTCACACTCGCCGCGAGTGCCGGGCGCGCCGCGCTTGGTCCAGACCGGGTTCGGATCAACCATCACAACGGTCTGTTTGCATCTCACACAATAGGCTTCGATTTCCTCTGGCTCGTATTCGTCGTGATGATAACCTTCGTCGTGCATGGCGACCTTTCCCACTGAACTGTTATATCCTCACCGCTCAGTGTAGCCGAACCTATATCCGGGAGCAAACTGGCCGAGATTATAGACACAAGACTCTCCTCGTGTTACACTGCCCCCCATGCGAAAAATCACACTGCTTAATGGGGCTTCACCGTTCTTCTATCCCGGGAATAGAACCGGCTGCCTGCTGCTGCACGGATTGACCGGCAGTCCTTTCGAGATGCGCTGGCTGGGGCAGCATCTCAACGCGCAGGGGTACACCGTCTATGGCCCCCGGCTGCCGGGGCACGGAACAGACCCCCGCGATTTACAGCGCGTGTCCTGGCGCGAGTGGTACTTCTGCGCGCTGGATGGCTATCACATGCTCCGCGAGCAGTGCGACCGGGTGTTCGTGATGGGGTTGTCGATGGGCGGCGGGCTGACCCTGCTGCTGGCCGCCAATGAAGCGGTCGACGGGTTGGTCATTTTCTCGACCCCCTATGACCTGCAATCACAGGTCAAGCGCCCGCTGCGGGCGCTGCTTCCCCTGATCCCGTCGATCACATGGCTGATCCCCACCATCGCCAAAAGCCGATCCCCTGAGCGGGAGAGCGCTTTCGAACAATACGTTCGCGATGAATCGCACCGTCGCGGCGAGGAGTTCTCAGGCCGGGGGAACTATGGAACCTGGGTTACCGCTGCTGTCTGGGAATTGCACGAACTGCTGCGCGAAATGCGTCAAAGCATCAATCAGATCGCCGCGCCCGCTTTGCTCATCTACTCGAAAGGTGATCATACCGTCACGCTGCCCAACAGCCAGCACATCTACGACGCGCTGGGCACAGAGCGTAAAAGGCTCGTTCTGCTTGAGAACAGCAGTCACAACGTCACCATACACACCGAACACCAACTTGTTTTTGATACCGTCTCCAGCTTCGTCGAAGAGAATCGCTGATGTTCAAACGGCTCGGAAGAAACAATCAACTGGTCATGCTGGCGCTGTTCGTCTGGGCGCTCGGCGAAGGGCTGTGGTATACCAATTTCAGGCAGTTGTACCTGGTCGAATTAGGGGCGACCGAAGCGCAGGTCGGCATGGTTCTAGCCGTCGAATCCATCGTCCGGGCCAGTCTTCCGATCCCGGCAGGCTATCTCGCCGACCGGATCGGCGCACAGCGGGTAATGGTCGCTTCCTGGTTCATCGGCGCGCTGGGGCCTTTAGCCAGCGTCCTGGCGACGACCTGGCAGTGGGCTGTGCCGGGACTGCTTATCTATGCGATTTCCGGCTTTGCCGTTCCCGCCATCAGCGCCTATGTCTTGCAGAATGCTTCGAATCACAACACGCCCGGCTCCACCGACGGCGTGCTGGGGCTTGTCTATGCCGTCTATCCCGCCGGTTTGATTCTCTCCCCCTCGCTGGGAGGGATCATCGCCGACTGGTTCGGCCTGCGCACCTGCTACTGGATATCTCTCGCCATTTTCATCGTATCGACCGGTATCATCACCTTGACCAGGCCGGTCGAAAACCAGCATACTAAGATCGTGCAAAAGCCCGGGGAATTATCCCGGAACAGGGCTTTTATCCTATCGATGATTTATACCGGCCTGGTCTTCCTGGCGGTCTACACCGGGACCCAGCTCCTCCCAAACTATTTGCAGGAGACTCGACAGTTCAGCTATTCCCGGATCGGCCTGCTGTACTCATTTGTAGCAGTAGGCATGGTTCTGTTCAATCTCCTGGTGGGGCACATCGGCCCGCGCTGGAACTTCGTCACGATCCTGATGTTTTACGGCCTGGCGGTCTTCGGAATCTGGAGAACCGCCGACCCGGTGATACTGGCGCTCTCTTTCGCCGCGCTGGGATCGCAGGCCGTCGTTCGAACTGTTGCAACGGCCCGTATCGCCAACATCGTCGATGCGCGGAACCATGCGCTGGCCTTTGGGGTGATCGAAACGCTGATGGCGGGTGCGATGGCCGGTGGATCGGCGATAGCCGGGGCCTTGTTCGACAAAACGCCGGGGCATGATCTCCCGCTTATCGCCGCGCTTGTGTCGGTCAGCATACTGGCGACTGCCTGGTTTGCCGTGCGCCGCTGGATGCTGCCCGAAGCCGGTTCGCTTGGTGCGCAGGCAGCCGCCGCCGGAAGCTGACAGCCTGTCGACGTGATCGCTGTGCTACGGGTTGAATGCCCTGCCTGGCGCGACTCCGGACCGGCGATCATGCTTCGGTTCCTGATCGGTTTCTGGGCTGGCTTTGGCGCGCCGCTGGCTTTTGTTAAAATAGGGCTAGCAAATCAAAGAGGTGGAGCAGCCTATGTTGAACGATAAGCTGGTGTATGGACTCTTAGCCGTAATCCTCACTGCTTTTGCTTTGATCGGTACGCTCTACGCGGTAGAAACTCCACCCTGGCAGGCTCCCGACGAGCCTGCCCATTTCAATTACATCGAGCAGTTGGTCAAAGCCCGGCAACTGCCGGTGCTTTCAGCCGGAGACTGGGATTCACTCTATCTTGAGCAGTTGAAAGCCGAACAGTTCCCCGCCGACTCTGATCTATCACACATCGAATACGAGGATCACCAGCCGCCGCTCTATTACCTGCTCGCCTCGACAGTCTATCGAATCTTTGGAGGCAGCCTGCTCCCCCTGCGGCTGCTGTCCGTCGTTTTTGGGCTGGGCATCGTGCTGGCCGCATACTATACCGCCGCCCGGCTCTTTCCCGCTCACCGGTCGATTGCGCTGGCCGTCGCCGCCTTTGTCGCCTTCGTCCCGCAGCATATTGCGATGTTGAGCAGCGTCAATAACGACAGCCTGGCCGAACTGGTGATCGCCGTCCTGATGGTCGTCGCCGTGACCTACCTCGGCAACCCGGCCAACCCCTCCCGGAGAACCCGGGAACTCGAAGCCCTGAGCCTGTCATCCCGGCCTCACTCGGCGGCATTAGGTGGGCTGGTCGGGATTGCTTTTATCACCAAGCTGACCATCTACGGCCCGGCAGTCGTCATCGCCGGAACGGCGATCATCCTCCGCTGGCGCACCGAAAATCATCCCGTTCGCTGGCTGTTGAAACAGGTCGCCTGGGCTGCCGGATTAGCCCTGCTGATCGGCGCAACCTGGTGGATACGCAATATCAGCATCTACGGTTGGCCCGATTTCCTGGGCCAGATCGCCCACGAAGGCGTGGTGATCGGGCAGCTTCGCACCACCAGCCTGATCGCGGAGACGAGCTTCCCCGCGTATCTCTGGCAGCTCGTCGCCACCACCTATCGCAGCTTCTGGGGGCAGTTCGGCTGGATGAGCGTCCCGATGCCCCGCCGCGTGTATCTGGCGCTCGGCCTGTTCCTCGCCTTCGACCTGGTTGGTCTGGTCCTCCTGCTGGTCAAGTCAAAGGCGGTTGAAACCAACCGGGTTGTGCGCGCCGGGATCGTGGCGCTGCTCCTCGGTCTGCTGACCACCGGCCTGCAATACCTCTATTACAACACGACCTTTGTCCAGTTCCAGGGTCGCTACCTTTTCCCCGCCCTGATCCCGGTCGGGTTGATCGTCGCCGCCGGGCTGTGGGGGTGGAAAGTGCTGCTGGAAGGCTGGCTCAAACACGAGCGCTGGCAGCAGGCGCTTCCCTGGCTTCCGCTGCTGGCGGTAAGCTGGCTCCCGCTGCTGGCCATTTATGCGTTGTTCAGCTTCATCATTCCGAACCTGTGATGATCTATGAAGCCGAGGTCCTCCCCGGCCTGAAACCCTTTGCCACCTCAGAGCTGCGCGGGCGCTTCCACCGCTCCATCGACCTTTTCCCGGACGAGAACCCGGATCGACTCCCCTTCCAGTTCGACGGGCCAGCCGCCGATCTGCTGGGCCTGCGGACGGTGGCTGCCGTCTACGCGGTGCTGACCTTCGATATCCCCCGCCCCAAAGCGCTGCTTGGGCACCAGCATTTCACCCACCTGCTCAAACGGGTCGACCGGCTGATCGAAGTGTTCCCGGAAGGCGCTTTCCAGACCTTTCGGATCAGCGCGGCAGGGAAAGAGTCCTCGGTCTTTTCGCGCCTGATCGACGAGCTTCAACGCAGCACCGGGCTGGCCTATTCCTCGGACGACGCCGACCTGTTCATGCGCGTTCGCCCGGCGGCGATCCACCAGCACGGCTGGGAAGTATTGATCCGCATCTCGCCCCGGCCACTCGCCACCCGGCAGTGGCGCGTCTGTGATCTCCCCGGCGCGCTGAATGCCACCATCGCCGCCGCCATGATCGAGCTTACCCGCCCGCAGAACCGGGATCGCTTTCTCAACCTGATGTGCGGCTCCGGCACGCTGCTGATCGAACGCCTGCTGCGCGGTCCGGCGGCGGTCACCACCGGGTGTGACATCGATCACGAGGTGTTGGCCTGCGCTGCCGAGAACATCGCCCGGAGCGGGCTGGCCGACCTGATCACCACCAGCCGGATGGATGCCGCCCGCACCGGGTTTCCCGGCGGCTGTTTCGACGTCATCTGCGCCGACCTGCCCTGGGGCGTGCTGGTCGGATCGCATCAAGGCAACGCCGATCTCTACCCGGCGGTGCTCGAAGAAGCAGCGCGGATCACAGCGCCGCAGGCCCGGATGGTGATCATCACCCAGGAAATCCGGCTGTTCGAAGAGGTGATCGAACGATACACAAAGCTGTGGAAACTAAAACAGGTCGTAAGGGTCTTTCAGGGCGGGCTGCACCCGTGTATTTATTCATTCGAACGCCAATAAAAAAACCTGGGCCGAGAGGAATCGGCCCAGGTTTCTCGTTTCGAAAACTATCCCCTAGACCTTCTTCTCCGTCCGCTGCCAGGGGCCGCTGATGTCGTCGTCGAGGAGTTCCTCTCCGGCGTGCTCGTCTTCCTTGCGCTCGATGAACTGCCGCCAGAACATCGCCCGGTTGCCCAACGCGGCGACCAGGATCGCCGAGGAAGCCACGCTCAACAGGATTGCCGGTAGCAGCATATCTTCTGCCGCCTGCCCCAGCGTGTAATAACTCAACGCCATCAAGAAGGCTGCCACCCCGGTAAAAATCAGGCGGCGCAGCTTGTGATTCAAACTACCCAAAACCTGTGTGCCCATCAACCGTTCGACGGACAGCATCGCCGCGACGCTGGTGATCACCTGGGTCACGAAGGCCAGCGGGCTGGCACCCCTGATCGTCGCGATGAGCAGAACATGCGCCCCGACTGCCAGCAGAGTGGCGGGAACCTGCGCTTCCAACGCGCCGAGGCTCAACGGTCCCAGCGGAAGCAGCCCCACAGCGGCCAGTCCAGGCCCACCGATGATCAGCCCCGATCCCAGCGGACTCCAGCGGCGGGGACGCCGTCGGTCGAACAACAGGGCGATCAGGAAGTAAGTGACCAGGAGGACGGTCGTGATGATCGTCAGCGTCATGTTGACCGGGAACAGCGCGGCGATGAGCGACGCGAACACGATCAGCGAACCGAGGAGCGGGCTGCTGATCGTCGCCAGCACGCCGACGATCCCCCCGACCCACAGCACCGGGTACAACGACGATTCGCCCAACTCCTTCACAAAGAAGGCGATGCCAAATGCCATGAACAACGCCCCCAGCGATTGTCGCAGCACCCGCAGGTTGGTCGCGCTGGTGCTCCCCGCTGCCGGGTCGACCTGTATCGGCCACTGGCTCAACAGATAAGCCAGCACCGCACTGACCAATGTCAACAGCACTGCCCCGATCCTCACGTCAGGGGCTTCCGGTGTTCGGAAAATGAGGTGGGCGCTCAACATCAAAACGTAGGCCAGCGCCAGGCCAAGAGAACGCAGAACAGGGGACAGGGAGCGCCGGTTGGAGACGGTCAGCGCCGCTGCCACTGCCCAGACTGCCGCGATGACCAGCGGCAGGCCGCCGGTTCTGCCAAACGCCGCGCCGAGTATCTCGCCCGTCGCCCGCAGGGTGCCTGTCAACGCATCGACATCTCCCCACGCCAGCCAGGTTTGTTCGTTCTCGAACAGGCCGAGATAGCTGGTATCGAAGCTGCCGAAACGCATCGCGCTGAGTTCTTCCGGGGAAATGTCGGGAATGGGCAGCAGGCCGCCGGGGTTCGACCAGTTCAGAGTCAGCCCGAACAACATGGCGAAGATCACACCGACTGCCGCCGGGAACGCCACCCGCCGCGCGCGCAGCCACCAGGGGGCGAGCAGCGGGATCAGCCAACCGAATGGGCTGGCGGCAAATGGCACGGTGATCAACATCACCATGATTTCATGCGAACTCATTCTAGCCCCGGCGATGATCAGCATGATCAGCCAGATCAGCGCCAGCCCCGGGGCGTGCGCCAGCAGGGGCGCAAGCACCAGCAGCATACTCGACAAAGCCCCGACCATCGGCGCACGCAGCAGCCCGTACAGAAGCACGCCGGGAACCAGCGCGAGCAGCGCTGCTTCGGGCCGCGCTCCCTCCGTCACCCGCGTCAGCATGACGAAAGTCGCCAGGCTGAGGCCAATCGCTTGCAGCCAGTTGCCGACCCAGGCGTGCTGATCCAGCCACGCCGAGAGCGGGTTGAGCTTGATGCTGACCTGGTCCATCCGGGCCAGGGTTGTCGCGGGGGCCGGTATCGCGATCACCCTTTCGCCGGGCACCGCGCCGGGCGTCTCGCCGGGGATCGCCGTAATTTGCTGGGGCGAACCGGGAACCGGCGACGGCATGGTCGTAGCGCCCGGCGCTCCTACTGCGGGCGTCGTCGTTGCCGTTGCCTGGCGTGCTGGCCTGGGCGGTGGCGTCGAGCCAAGAACAATCGCCAGCGCCCTTTCGACGGCGTCGGCCATTTCCAGAGCCGACTGGTAGCGCTCTTCCCGGTTCTTTGCCAGGGCCTTTGCCACGATCTCTTCGAACGCCTCCGGGATTCCCGGCCTGACCTCGTTGAGCGTCGGCGGCGTTTCGTTGATATGCTTCAACATCACTGCCATCGGGTTTTCGGCCAGGAAGGGGACCCTTCCGGTCAGCATCTCGAACAGCATGACGCCCAAAGCGTAGATATCGCTGCGGCCATCAATCGGCTCACCCAACCCCTGTTCGGGGGACATATAGGTGGGTGTCCCGACCACGCTCCCGGTGCCCGTCAGGTTTTGAGTCCCTTCCAGGCTCTTGGCGATTCCAAAGTCGCTCAGGAAGGCGTTGCTCTGGGCATCGATCAGGATATTGGCCGGTTTCAAATCACGATGCACGATCCCCATGCTGTGCGCGTAGTCGAGCGCATTGGCGATCTGCGAAAAGATCGTCGCCGCCTCTTTGACCGGCATCCCGGCTTCGGTGATGCGATCTTCGAGGGTCCCGGTCGGCAGGTAGCGCATGGCGATATAGAGCAGCTCGCCCTCCTCGCCGAAGTCATAGACCGGGAGGATGTGGGCGTGCTCGATCTGGGCGATCATCCGCGCCTCGTTTTCGAAGCGCTGGACAAACGCCGTCTCGCCGGTGAACTGTGGAGACATGACCTTGATCGCCACGTAGCGATTCATCGACGACTGGTGGCCTTTGTAGACCGTCGCCATGCCGCCTTTGCCGATCAGTTCGACTATTTCATAATTTCCGAGCTTTTTGCCGACAAGTTGATCCATATGCTTTGGCTCCATGCCTGGAGAGGTGGAAGTCTGACTGCTAGTGTAACTGCTCTTTTACAGACATGCGAGTCTGCCGACAACCGCCGCCCCGATCCAGAATCTTCAGCAGTCATTCGATGTGCAAATTATCAAACACCGCCTCGAAACCTCCGTAAGGAGAGCTTTCACCGACCAGCCCGACCAGCCCGTCGCTGTATGTCAGGTTTCGAAGCTGGCTGACCGGCGCACCGTTGACGATGAAGGTCAGTTGGCCGGAGTCCAGTTCGACCCGGAGATGGTTGGTCTGGTAGCCGGTAAGAATGGTATAGGCCAGCGTGAAACCGCCGATCAGCGATTCCTGCACATCGCATCCATCCTCGCAGTACCCGATATCATAGCGACCATCACCTGTAATCATACAATAGAAGAACGAGTTGAGATCACTCGATCCAAGCAGCAGCAGCCCGAAAGCGCTGGCTTCAGGGCCGCGCGTCAGGGCGGCTTCGACTTCGTAGACGCCATCGCCGAAAGCCCGCTGCTGATGAGTCCAGGCCAACATACCTGGCTCGCCGATGTTCAGATGGTACTGCCCGTCGACGACCTGCCCCTGGCTGATGGTGCCGCTGCCGGACAGCCAATCACCGGCATCGTCGAATGTCTCGTAATAGGGGCCGCTGGCCGTCACGACGATCACCGTCGGGCGCGGGGTGGGGATGATCGTCGCTGCCGTCTCCTCCGGCTCGCTGCAAGATGAGAAAACCAGTGCGAAGCAGAACAGGACAACCCCGATCAAGAGGAAAAACAAAACCGGCGATAACCCCTTTTTACGCAATGGCATCTACGAGGCTCCAGGGTGGACAGTCAGCGGTTGCCAGAGCAGTTTAGCACGCCATCAAGGGTTAGACAATGACGGCCAGACAATCTCTCCCAATCCTGGAATTATTGCCCTCGGTCGACCATGATGCTATGATGAAACACGCGAAGTTATACCGGCTCCTCAAGGTCTGCTGTGCAGGGAGGTGAAAATGGCCGGGTCATTTGATAACCACTTCTTAATCCTGGCTCCTGATTTGCCGGGCGTCTGGTTTACCCAGGCGGCGCGGCGGTTCTGGCTGCGTTTCCAACCGGCTGTGCTCGACGACTGGCGCTCGCTCGGCCAGGTGCCCGCCGACAATAACATCCTGGTGACCGTCCTGGCCCGCCCTCAATCAGAAACTGTGCTCCCGGAGCAAATCAAAGACCTGCATCCCAACCTTCATCTCGACATGGTGATCGCCGATGACCTGACAATGATGGAGGTACAATTAAACAAACGGGCTGAATCTGGACAGCCTTTAGGCGTGGCGGAGTAGGCACGATGAATCTTAAGAATTATGAATGGTTTCGCAATCCACGCGGCCTGCACAACAGTGGCCCTTTCCGCCCACTGGATATCCAGCGCTATCTGCGCCCGAAAATGGGCTGGGCAAAGCTGGTCGCGGGCAGCGACGAATACGTCGACGAGGCGGCGGAACTGCTGGAAAACAACTGTGTACCCATTATCCGCATCCACCGGGTCGACATGGGAGCAATGGCGGTACCCGATGACTGGTATGCAACCTATCAGGCATACTATGACGCGGGCTGCCGCTGGTTTGAACTCTACAACGAACCGAACACCTTTGAAGCCTGGCCTAAAAATCCCGATGGAGACCCTGCCGTAGAAGTCAATTGGGAAAACATCGAGGGCTGCATCCGGCCCCTGATGGACAACTGGCTCGAATGGGCCGAGCGTATGATCGGCATGGGAGCCTACCCTGCTTTCCCGGCACTGGCGGCCAGCAGCGAACGGGAAACCGCCACCGTCTACTGGCTCGACGCCCTGCTGAACTATTTAGGGCGGACACACCGCGAGCGTTTTATGCGGATCACCGGCAGCGGCCTGTGGTGCGCGACCCATCCCTATCTGCTCAACCACTTTTACCAGGAGCCGCCCGGCGGCCCCCCGCATGCTGCGCGGCCCTATTACCAGCAAAGCGCCGAAGAAGAGACGGGCTGGCACTTCGAGTATCCCTACGATCCCATCCTCCAGCATCACGATCCGCGCCGGACGGTCTTTGGAGCCACCAAAGCCGCTCCCTACGGCGACACCGAAGGGCTGATCGCCGCCGGTGAAGCCTTTCAGCAGCTTCTCAAGCATCGCTTCAACGCCGGGCCTGTCCCGGTGGTCGGCACCGAGGGCGGCATCACCCCCATCCCGAAGCCGGGCGACAGAATCATCCAGCCGGATAAACTGTACCCGGCCTACGGCGCGGAGTCTCATGCCGAGGCCACCCTTGCACTGTGGCGCTGGATCGTCGACTCCGGCCCGGATTGGCTGTTCGGCGTGGCCCTCACCGACGAAGCCGAATACTATGACTTACAGGG
>DAOUES010000114.1:0-3773 GCA_034430335.1 Anaerolineae bacterium
GCTGTCTTAACATCGTATGGAACATATTTTTTTATGCATATCCAGGTTGCATAAGGAACTAGAATCCCCAGCACCAGGTTGCAGACTATCCAGACTGCTCCCGCGGTTCTCCAGGAAAACAGGGATAGAGAGGTCAGCAGCAGGACGATCGGCGCTGTATTGGCCGGGACTGTCTCCTTCTGAGATACCCTTTGCCGGATACTCGCTTCCGTGGAAATGACCCCATCGACATGCACAATGGGAAAATGTAGCGGCTCGTCCTTCAGGTACGCTTCGTAAGGATCGCTGCCCTGCAATACGTACTGCCCTGAATACCAGTACGAGTGAAAATCGACCAGACCGGGACTTGGTTCTGATCGAGGGATATAGCCAATTACATCAGCTACGTTAAATACGGCGACAAAACTCAGCCCTATGATCGTGAATAATGAAAAACGTTTAAAGATTGCCTGGTTGATCACTTCCATTCCGTTCTCAAAGGGAGTCATTTACCCGTTTATTTGCCGCTGCCGGGCACATAGTCCACTACACAGCGAAAGCCAGCACATTCTGTCTATCCTCTCGATCCAATACTCAGAGTACCGATCTTGAAAAGCCGTCTCCCTCTACCGAGCTTTCGCTTCACCACTTCCCCCAACGGGGGCAGTCATAGGGGCGATCAGATTGGGCTTTTTGAACTGTTGGGTCGTGATCGAATCTCCGGCGCAGCGACTCAACTCTCAACACACTGATCTGCATTAGCAGTAATCAATTAGCGCAATTCGCGGACTGAATCCCCGGCATCCACCTATCACGATGACTCAAGTGTATAGCCACCAAACTCGACAAGATTAATCATCTGTGGCATCTGTGTAATCTGTGGATCGAATCCTTCCCTACGGCCCCCAGCGCGGCTGCCAGCTTGGATAGGGATCGTCGGTGAGCGCGTGCTGATCGCTGCCGTCGGCACGCATCACCCAGAGCTGGTTATCCTCGCTGGTATTGGCCCGGCTCGCGTAGACGATCCACTTCCCATCCGGCGAAAAGGACGGCGCTTTGTTGTCGCGCTCGTCGGTGAGCTGACGCACCCCACCGCTTTCCACGTCGACCAGGAAAATATGCCGCTCACCCACAACGCCGCCGTAAAACGCGATCTGGCGGCCATCGGGCGACCACGAGTTGCGGCCACCGAGCGAATCTTCCCAGGTCAGGCGGCGCGGATTGGCACCGTTGGCATTCATGACGAACAACTGGAACGGCCCGTCGCGGCTGCTGACGAAGGAGATGTACTGCCCGTCGGGCGACCAGGCCGGGTCGAGGGCGTGATTCTCGCCCGCCTCGTGGGTCAACTGCTCGATATTGAACCCGTCGATGTCCATCAGGTAGATGTTCTGGTTGGTGTTGTTCGGGCCGGTCGAGGCGAAGGCGATCTTCGTACCATCCGGGGAGATGGTCGGCGAGTAGTTGAGGCCCATATCCTGCGTCAGCCGCCGGATGTTCTCGCCCCGGATGTCCATGCTGTAGATATCGTGGACTCCCTCGCGGTTCGACGAAAAGACAATCGTCTGGCCGTCCGGCCCCAGCGACGCATACCAGTCGGTGGCCTGTGTATCGGTAAGCTGGCGGATGTTCGATCCGTCGCCGTCCATCAGGCAGATTTGATCGAAGCCGTTGATATAACACGAATAGACGATCTTGCCCGGCCCCGGTTCAGGCGTTCCGGTCGGCGGGACGGCGGTTTCCTGCGAGACGATCCCGGCCAGCGTTGGGAGCAGTGCGGCTTCGGCCTGGGCCGTCATTTCGACGACCTGGATGGTCGCCATCGCCGCCGTCGCATTGAAGGTGGGCGTCGGGGTGTTGACTATCCCGCCCGGCGGCCCTACGACCGCATCCGGCCTGGCCGGGGAAAACACCGAATACCCGATCAGCACGGCCAGCGCCCCGACCATCAAACAGGTCAGCGCCCCGACCAGCAGCGCGGTTGGCAGCAGCTTCAGCTTCTTCTTTGCCTTAGACTCGGCGACTTCCCGCACCGGCGGCGCTGCCGGTGCCTGCGGGCGGCTGAACTGCGCGGGCGGAGCCTGCGCCGCCCCGACCGGCGGCGGGACGACCGGGGCAGCCCGCCCCTGCGTCTCCGGCAGGTCGATCTCTTCGAGCACCGCCGCCCGGTACCCCAGCGCGAGGTCGGCGGCTGTCTGGTAGCGGTGGGAGGGGTGTTTCGCCAGCGCCCCATCGATCACCTGCTGCGCGCCGACGGGCAGATCGGGGCGGTGGGTGCGCACGTCGGGGATCGGCTGGTGGACATGGGCCATCAACACCGAGACGGGCGTCTCGCCGGTATAGGGAAGCTGGCCGGTGATCATCTGGTAGAGGGTGATCCCCAGCGCGTAAATGTCGACGAGCGGGGTCAATCCCCCCGGCTGGCTCATCTCCGGGGCGGTATAGCCCGGCGTCCCGACGATCCCGCCGCCGGTAAGCTGGAGGGTCGGCTCGCTGATGCGCGCCACGCCGAAATCGGCGAGGTAGGGATTGCCGTCCCGGTCGAGCAGGATGTTCGAGGGTTTGACATCCCGGTGGATGATCCCCTCCCGGTGGGCGAAGTCGAGCGCGTCGGCGACCCGGTTGAGAATCCGCGAGATTTCGTCGAGGGGCATACCGTTGGGATGCTCGCGGATGCGGTCGGCGAGCGTGCCGCCGGTCAGGTAGCGCATCACGATGAAGGGCTGGCCGTTCCACTGGCCGTAATCGTAGACCGGCAGGATCGACGGGTGCTCAAGCTGGGCGATCACCTTCACCTCGCGCACGAAGCGTTCCAGGAAGGTGCGATCCTGCATCATGCTGACAGGCAGCAGCTTAATCGCCACATCACGCCCCATCGACTCCTGCTCGGCGCGGTAGACGTTCGTCATGCCGCCGCGCCCGATCCGTTCCACGACCCGGTACTGCCCGATGACCTGCCCCACTACCGACATAGTTGATCCCTGTTTTTATTTTTTATCCGCGAATTACGCGAATTACACGAATTTATTATTATTGTTGAGTATCGCCTGTGTTAGCTTGAATCACATTCAGAAGAGATTCAAGTCTGAATGAATCGTACTAAGCCAGAGGGAAAAATTTAGCGTAATTCGCGTAATTAGCGGATCGAATCCTCCATCTGTGACATCTGTGCAATCTGTGGATCGAATCCTCCCCTATGGCCCCCAGCGCGGCTGCCAGTCGGGGTGATCGTTGAACGTCACCTGCTGCTGGTCGGTGCCGTCGGGATGCATCATCCACAGCGCGTTGTCCGCCTCGATGTCCGGGCGGCTGGCATAGATCAGCCATTCGCCGTCGAGGGAAAACGAAGCGGCCTTGTTGTCCCACTTGGTCGTCAACTGGCGCAGGTCGGTGCCGTCGACATCGATCACGTACACCTGCCGCGTTCCCTGAACGCCAGCGTAAAAAGTGATCTGCGTGCCGTCGGGCGACCAGTCATTCCGGCCTCCCATCGCGCCGATTGAGGTCAGCCGTTTGGGTTCCGACCCGTCGGCGTTGGCGACGTACAACTGGTACGATCCGCCCATGCTGGACGAAAACGAGATCATACTGCCATCGGGCGACCACTCCGGGTCGAGCGAGTCGCAGTCCTCGCAAAAGATGACCTGCTCCTTGTTCCCGCCGTCGATGTCCATCATCCAGACATTCTGATGGGTATTCTCCGGCCCGGTCGAGGTGAAGATGATCTTCTCGCCGTCGGGCGAGATCGAGGGGGAGTAGTTGGTGCCGAGGTTTTCGGTCAGCCGACGCAGGTT
>DAOUES010000115.1:0-1511 GCA_034430335.1 Anaerolineae bacterium
CCTGAGTCAATCGCCGCGTTCCGGGTCGCATTTTTCCGCGTTTCGAATATGATGATATGCAAATGGGAACCTTTTTGTGAGGATCGGCGTCTTTAGGATAACGGTATAAAAAATAAATCGATCATCAGCGAAACCGGAAAACGAGAGGAGTTGGAAGATGAACGGAAAAAACAGGCAGTGGCGGTTGATCGTCGGGGCAGTGCTGCTGGCGCTTCTGGCGTCGGCCTGCGCGATGTTCGCCCCTGAAGAGGCAGCAACCGAAGCCCCCGCCGTCGACGAACCCCAGCCGCAGGTCGAACACGATGCGGCGGATTCGGCGGAGAAGGCCGAGTCGGATACATCGGCGGCGGAGGAACCGGCGGAGGAAGCGGTGGAAGAAGCGCCTGCCGCGCCGGAAGGCCGTGACGAGAGTTCGGCAGGCGCGGTCGAAGAGGCAGAGTCGGAAGCCTTTGCCGATGTCGAAGCGGGCGGGCTGGGCGGCGGCCCGGATATGGCGGGCGAAGAAGCGCTCCCGATGGCGACCCAGGCCGAAATGGTGCCGCCCGACAGCCAGTTCGCGCCGCTGCAGGCCGGTGAGATCGACGACAACGAGGATTTCAGCGAGTACCTGCAATACCGCCTCGACTTCGAGCACTTCCTGGGCTACCCGATCAGCCCCGTCGACATCACCGAGCGCCACATCATCCAGGTGACCAATCAGGACGGGCTGCCGGTGCTGGGCGCGGTGGTCTACATCTACGCCGGGCAGGATTTCGTCGTCGGCCTGCGGACGACTGCAACCGGGCGGGCCTATTTCTTCCCGCGTGCCTATTCGAACACGGCGGGCGTCGACCGCTTCGATGTCAGCGTCGAGAAGGGGCGGGCCAGCCAGGGCTTCACGATCACCCGCCAGAATCCAGACGCCGTCTGGCCGGTGACGCTCGACGCCTCCTCGTCGACCCAGCAGGTGAAGCTCGACGTGCTGTTCCTGCTCGACGCAACCGGCAGCATGGGCGACGAGATCGACCAGCTCAAGGAGAACGTCCTCAGCATTTCGGCGCAGATCGAGGCGCTGCCCAGCAGCCCCGACGTACGCTTCGGGCTGGTTCACTACCGTGACCGGGGCGACGCCTACGTGGTTCGCAGCACCGACTTCACGGGGAATATCAACAGCTTCCAGCGGGAACTGCGCGACGTTCGCGCCGAGGGTGGCGGCGACAGCCCTGAATCGATGAACGAGGCGCTCCACGTCGCCGTCGAGGAGATGAACTGGCGGGTCGACGACACGGTCAGCCTGGCTTTCCTGGTCGCCGATGCGCCGCCGCACCTCGATTATACGCAGGACTACGACTACGGCGTCGAGATGATGAGCGCCGCCGAACTGGGGATCAAAATATTCCCGATTGGCTCTCGCCTCGACGGTGAAGATTACTACCAGAAGCAGGCCGAGTACATCCTGCGGCAGATCGCACAGTTTACCGGCGGGAATTTCATCTTCCTGACCTACGAAGACACCCCGCAGAGTTCCGGCG
>DAOUES010000116.1:0-10930 GCA_034430335.1 Anaerolineae bacterium
CTGATCTCAACCTCTCCACCGGCAGGTGATCTATGTGGATTCTAATCGGTGTGATACTCATACTGGCCCTGTGGATCGGGCTGCACATCGCGTTCCGCGACCAGCCGATCATCGGCCCCTACCTGGTCGCCCACCGGGGAGCGGCAGGACTGGCCCCGGAGAACACGCTGGCCGCCGTCCGCCTGGGACTCGATCACGGAGCGGAATGCGTCGAAGTCGACATTCAGCAGACGAAAGACGGCAGGCTGATCGTGCTGCACGACGCGGCGGTCGACCGCACGACCGACGGCCAGGGCGCAGCCGCCGATCTGACCTGGAACACGATCAGCCGGTTGGACGCCGGGTCATGGTTCGGTAAAGCGTTTGCGGGCGAGAGCGTCCCGCTGCTCGACCAGGTGTTGGAGTTGATCGCGCCGACCGAGGCAACGCTGGTAATCGAGGTCAAGGAGCCGGAGCGATCCCCCGGCATCACCGGGAACCTGATCGACTCGCTGCGGCGTTTCAACGCCGTTCAGCGGGTGATGGTCATTTCCTTAAATCATGAATGGCTATCTGAGTTCAATCACCTTGCCCCGGACGTGGCGACCGGGATGATTTTTTCGTGGCCGCGAAGCAAAGAAGCCGGGCACGAGACGGTGCTCTTCGACTACCGCTGGACGAGCGTGCTGATCGCCCCGGCACTGGTCAGGCGGGTGCACCGGCAGGGACGGCAGATCGGCGTATGGACGGTCGATCACGTGTGGCAGATGAAGCTGATGCGCTGGCTGGGCGTCGACGCGGTGACCAGCAACAGGCCGGACAGATGGCGTAACAGCGTCTAAACGGAATCGGGCGGGCCACCGTAGTCCTCGCCGTACAGCGCCGCCATCCGCTCTTTGACGTATTCACGCACCATCTGGCGCTGCTTCTTGTGCGGCGCGGTGAGCGTCCACTGCTGCCAGTCCGCGTCGGCTTCACCCCAGCCCGCCGTCGTATTGGCAAACTGCCAACCGAGCGCGTCGGCCAGCCGTTCCAGATCGCCGCCGCGAAGCGGCTCACCTTTCTCGACCCGTGTCAGGATGTCGGCCCCCACCGGCAGTTCACGGACGATCTCCACGTCGAGCAGGCCCATCCAGCCGCGCCAGAACAGCCAGAAATAATCCTCGAACGGGTTGTTGACCTGCAAGCCAACGCCGCGCTTGATGCTTGCCAGCACCGTATCGAGCGTGCCATTCGGCTCATCGATCAGCAGCATGTGAGTGTGACCGGTCACCGAATCGCGGACGTAAATCTCGTAGCGTGGCTTGATGATGCCGTCCTCTACATGCTTGGCGATCAGCCCAATCAGGTCAGAATCGATCAGAAAAATGTTATGGTCCCTGTTATCGTCAGACAGCATCACGAGCTTCTCCTTGACACGTCAGTGTGAGGGCTTACCGCAGCGCGGGCAGTATCGATCACGCGCCGGGAACTCATGCCCGCAGTTGGTGCAGGTCACCGGCCCGGTCGGGGCATCCTCACCGGCTTCTGTTTTCGGCGTCTCGGCCCCCTGCCCCCTGGCCTGCACCGGCTTACCGGTCAGCGGGCAGAAGTCGAGGCCCGGCGGGTGGAAGTGGCCGCACGAGTAGCGGATCGAATCCGCTGTAGGCATCGGCACGGCTTCCAGCGCCTGCACTGGCTGGCCGGTCAGTTCACAGAAGGTTTTGCCGTCGGGATGGTGATGGCCGCAGGAATAGGCGACCAGCGGCGTCTCGGTTTTGCAGTTGGCCTGCCAGAAATCGTAGACCGTCTGCCCATCGACGGCAAAGCCGATATTGTTCGCCAGCGCCGGGTTGATGATGCTGTCGGCGATGCCGATCAGCCGCCCGTCGCGGTCGATCAGTGGGCCGCCGGAATTGCCGGGGTTGATCGCCACGTCGACCTGCACCAGCGGCACCTTCAGCTTGATGCCAAACATTTTGAGCGCTTCCTCTCCGGGCATCCGCGTGCCGTTGTAATGCCCGCCGGTCACCGCCCAGTTCAGGCCCAGCGGGTGGCCGATGGCTGCCAGCGGCTCGCCGGGTTCCATCTCCCGTGCGCCGTAGATCAACCCGTCGAGATGGGCCGCTTCGAGCGTCTCCGGGTGATGGTCAAGGCGCAGCAGCGCCAGGTCGCAGTTGGCGTCGATGGCGATCACTTCGGCGGAAATCTGCTCCCCGGTGCGGAACTGGATGAAAATCCCCGGCGCACCGTCGACGACGTGGCGGCAGGTGACGACATGGTTGTCGGGCAGGTAGACGCCCGTCCCCGCTCCCTCCGAGGTCAGCCGGACCTTGATCACCTGGTCGATCACCCGGCGGACGGCATCTTCGAGACGGCGCACCTGGGCCGTCGGCGCTTCGACCAGCTTGGGCGGCGGCGAAGCCTGGGCCAGCGAAGGCGCTATTCCTTTGGCGACTTCGGCCAGGTCTTCGGCCAGTTCCCCGGCGGACGCGTAACGCGCGGCGGGATTTTTCGCCAGCGCCTTTTGCAGCACCATGTCGACCGACCCCGGCAGGTCGGGGCGCTGATCGTGGACAAGGGGCACCGGCTCGTTGACGTGCGCCCACATGGTTTGCATCGCCGATTTCCCGGCGAACAGTCTTTCTCCGGTCAGCATCTCGTAGAGCGTCACCCCCAGCCCGTAGACATCGGCGGATGGGCCAGCCGGGACCTCGTCGGTGACCACCTCCGGGGCAAGGTAGGTCGGCGTCCCGACCAGCCCGTTGAGCGTCAGGCGCTCGGACGAGGTCATCAGCCGGGCAATGCCAAAGTCGGTGAGCACGGCGTTGCGTTGCGCGTCGAGCAGGATATTGGCCGGTTTGATGTCGCGGTGAATTACCCCACGCTGGTGGGCGTAATCAAGGCCGGTGGCAATCTGCTTGACGACATCGGCGACGAGGTCGAGATCGAGCGGGCCTTCGGCGAGCAGGTCTTCGAGCGACCCGCCGGGCATGTAGGCCATCACGATGAAGGGGACGCCCTGCTCCTCGCCGTAATCGTAGATAGGGATGATGTGCGGGTGCTGGAGGCGGGCGGTCATCGCCACTTCCTGTTCGAAGCGCTGCAAAAAGGTGGGATCGCCCAGCAGGTCGGGGAGGATCACCTTGACGACCACCTGCCGCCCGATGCTGGTTTGCTCGGCCAGGTAAATCTGCGACATGCCGCCGCGTTCAAGCTCGCGGAGGATTTGACACCCGCGCAAAGTCTGGCCGACGAGATCGAGTTCCATACCATTCACTCCGGTTGATAGGCTGATGCGTCGAAACACTAACGCACAGGATACATCATGGGGCAGGTTGTGACAATCACTGGCGTACCAAAAGATAAAAGTTGATCATGATCAACTTTTATCCTGTCATTCGTTCCCCCATTAGCACGCGATTCTGGCATACGGTATAATCGCACAAAGGTTTTACTGATCCCAGAGACACGGAGAGTACGCAAAGATGGAAATAACCTGGTACGGGCATAGCTGCTTCCGCCTGATGGAACGGAGCGTGGCGAGCATCGTCGCCGACCCATTTGACGAGAGCATCGGCTACCCGCTGCCCAACCTGCGCGCCGATATCGTCACGATCAGCCATTACGCGCCCGGCCACGCAACATTCGAGCACATCAAGAAGGTCAACTATGTGCTCGACCGGCCCGGCGAATATGAAATCGGCGGCGTGTTTATTACCGGCGTGGCGACCTATCACCCAGAACCCGAAGAAGGCAACGGGCATCGCAATATTGTCTTTGTGTACGATTTCAACGATATCGTCGTCGGGCACCTGGGCGACCTCGATCACGTGCCTTCCCAGTCGCAGATCGAGCAGTTGGGGAGCATCGACGTGCTGCTGGTGCCGGTCGGCGGCGGCGGTGGATTGAACAGTTCGCAGGCGTCGGAAGTGATCAGCCTGATCGAACCCGCGATTGTCATCCCGATGCACTACGCGACACCCGAATGCATGCTCGACCTCGACCCGCTGGACAAGTTCCTCAAGGAGATGGGAGTCTCGACAGTCGAGGCGCAGGACACGCTGAGAATCCGGGGGATGAACCTGACCGAGGACACCGAGATCGTCGTGCTGAACGCCCAACAATAACACCGGCAGACCTGGAATCGAGTGAACGGAACAAGGCGCGGATGATGGTCAAACTGTTAATGAGCTGGGATATCAAAGACGGGCAGGACGCGGCGTATTTCGAGTTCATGGTACGGGAATGGGTGCCGGGGATCACCCGGCTGGGGCTTCAGCCCACCGAGGCATGGTTCACCCTTTACGGCGACTGCCCGCAGGTGCTCACCGGAGGGATCGCCGAAGACATCGATGCGATGCAGCAGATCATCCACAGCGACGACTGGAAGAAACTCCACAACCGCCTGACCGACTACGTTTCCAGCTACCAGCAGAAGATCGTCCCGGCGACGGGCACCCTGCAACTCTTCTAGAAGCATTCGACAATCGGGATAGGGGGCGGGCGATAAGCCCGCCGCCCTCCCACACCACCGGACATGCGGGTCCGCATCCGGCGGTTCGGTCAGGTTAACGATTAGAGTAATCGCGTTGAACCTTTCCCTATCCGGTTGTCCCAGTCCGAACCTCTCGTCCCTGGTGTCTGTTCTCACACCTTCAGTGTCACCTTCCACACCTGGGCTGGTCTTACCAGCTTTCGACTGTTTTCGCTCCGACTGGACTTCCTTCTGTTCAACTGCCTGCCGTTCAGCCCTTCGCCCTGTAAACCGGTTTCCCGGCTCTCCCCGGTGGGTCGTCACTCCCACGACTACTATGGCCTCTGCTGACTTCTGCCGATCCCGATGGGCGGCAGACCTCCCCGGATAAGGTGCGATAGCTTTCCCTCAACCCTTGCCGCGTTTACGTCGAGCCGCTTTGACCCTTTTTGGGCTTCACTGTCTTGTGCCAGCTTGCCCCGCGCTCTCCGCCTCCTTACGCGATTTTTGCCCATCAAGCCCGAGCTTTGCTCTCCGGCTTCCTCCCCACACGCGCTCGCGCCCCGTGCAGTTGCCTTCGGCTAGTGGTTCGTCGGGTCAACGCCCACAGGAGACTTTCACTCCCTAGCTATCGCCCATGCCGGGCGTACACAAAAAAACGGCGATCCATCCACTCAGTGATGGGTCGCCGCCGGGTTACTACAATGATAGCTTTTGATTATGCGTCGCCGCTGCCGGAAGCTTTGACTTCAGCTTTGCTCTCGGCCTTCGCCCCGGTCTTGGCCGTTTCCTTCGGCTTGCTTTCCTTGTCGGTCGTGCCGGTGCTGGTCGCTACGCGGCCCTGCGACTTGTTGTCGGTAACGTAGAACCCCTTACCTTTGAAGATCACACCCACCGGGCTGATGAGACGGTGAACTTCACCCTCGCATTCCGGGCAGATGGTTATCGGGTCGTCGCTAAAATGTTGTTTCCGTTCAAAACGGACGCCGCATTCGTTGCACTCATAGGCATAGATCGGCATCACAGTCCTCCAAAATCAATTTCATGTGTGATTGTATCCCAATTCGGGACGCCTGTCACACCATTCCATATTATAGATATAACTCCTTAATATTAGATTCACGTTAATGCCGGGAGGATTCATCGACATTTCTTACGCAGGCATTGCAAAGCCGGGCCGAAAACGATAGATTCATTATATCCCCTCCCCCAGGGGGTGGGGTAAGGAGAAAATCGATGGAACAGGTATCAACAATGAAACGGCTGCGCCCCGACGATCTCAAACAAAGCCTGACCAACCGGATCAGGAGCGTCAACGGGCACGTGAAGGGCATAGGCCGCATGGTGGAGGAAGATGCGTACTGCATCGACATCATCCACCAGATTCAGGCGGTCAAGGCCGCGCTCGACAAGGTCAGCCTGCTGATCCTCGACGATCACATGCACCACTGCGTCACCGACGCGATCCAGAAGGGCGACATCGGCGAGAGCGAGCGCGTGCTCGACGAACTGCGGGACGTGTTCGAAGCACTGACGAAAGTATAAATTCTATCCGAAGTGAGCGAAGCGAATTTCGGATAGAACTGTATTGGAGCAATCGAAACTATATGACAGCAAAACAAACTACTCTCCCGATCACCGGCATGACCTGCGCCAACTGCGTATCGGTGGTCGAAAAGGGATTATCAAAGCTGCAAGGCGTCGACCATGTGGATGTCAACCTGGCGCTCGAACGGGCAACCGTCACCTATGATCCCACCTTGCTTGACGAAAACGCGCTGATCGAGCGCGTCGAACAGACCGGCTACGGGATCGCCACCGCAACAACCGAACTGGCGATCACCGGGATGGACTGCGCAAGCTGCGCCGCCGTCGTCGAGAAGGGACTCAGGAAGCTCGACGGGGTGATCGACGTATCGATCAACCTGGCGACCGAGCGCGCCCAGGTGACCTACGTCGCCGGGCAGATCACCCGCCGCGATCTCGTGAAGCAGGTCGAGATGACCGGCTACGGCGTGGCCGAAGGCGCAACTACCGAAGAACTGGGAGACGCCGAGCGCGCTGCCCGCGAACGGGAGATCACAAAGCAGCGGCGTTATTTGCTGGTCGGCGTGCTGTTCACGCTGCCGCTCTTCATATTAAGTATGGGCCGCGACTTCGGGCTGGTCGGCGAGTGGGCGCATGCTCCCTGGGTCAACTTCCTGTTCTGGGCGATGGCGACTCCGGTCCAGTTCTATGTCGGCTGGCAGTATTATCGAGGTGGCTATAAAGCCCTGCGCAACGGCGCGGCCAACATGGACGTGCTGGTCGCGCTGGGGTCGAGCGTCGCCTACTTCTATTCGATCATCGTGACGCTGGGATTGGCCCCCGGGCATGCTTACTTCGAGACGTCGGCGTCGATCATCACCTTGATCGCCACCGGCAAACTGCTCGAAGTCCGGGCGAAAGGCCGAACCAGCGAGGCGATCCGCCAGTTGATGGGCCTGCGCCCCAAGACCGCCCGCGTCGTGCGTGACAGCGAGGAGATCGACGTGCCAATCGATACGGTCGAGGTCGGCGAGATGGTGATCGTCCGCCCCGGCGAGAAAATCCCGGTCGACGGCCTGATCGTCGAAGGCCACAGCGCGGTCGACGAGAGCATGATCACCGGCGAGAGCCTGCCGGTCGACAAGGCACCGGGCGACAAAGCGATCGGCGCGACGATCAACCGGCAGGGGCTGTTGAAACTCGAAGCGACCGCCGTTGGCCGCGAGACCGCGCTGGCCCAGATCATCCGGCTGGTAGAAGAAGCCCAGGCCAGCAAAGCGCCGATCCAGCGGCTCGCCGACAAAGTCGCCGCGATCTTCGTCCCGGCAGTAGCAGCTACGGCGCTGGTCACCTTCCTGATCTGGATGTTCCTGGTGCCGGGGGCGACCTTCACCCAGGCATTGATCCGCATGGTGGCGGTGTTGATCATCGCCTGCCCCTGCGCAATGGGATTGGCAACGCCGACCGCGATCATGGTCGGCACCGGACGCGGCGCGGGGATGGGAATCCTGTTCAAGAACAGCGGGGCGCTCGAACGCGCCCACGAGTTGACGGCGGTGGTGCTCGACAAGACCGGCACGATCACCACCGGCGAACCGACCGTCACCGATATCGCCGCCGCCGGGGTGAACGGAACGAAAGCGGCGATCACCCAGAACGACGTACTGCGGCTGGCGGCATCCGCCGAACGCGGCTCGGAACATCCTCTCGGCGAATCAATCGTGAAGGCCGCCGAAGCGAAGATCAACGTGGGCAGCCTGCCCGAACTCTCGGAGCCGGAAGATTTTGAATCAATCACCGGGCGGGGAGTCAGGGCGACGGTCGAGGGGCAGGCGGTGCTGGTCGGCAGCCGGAAGCTGCTCGAAGAAGCGGGCGTCGAACTCAACAGGCTCGCCGATCACGCATCACGATTGCAAGACGAAGCCAAAACAGTGATCTGGGTGGCGGCGGATGGCAAAGCCCAGGGCCTGATCGCGGTGGCCGATACGCTCAAGGAGGGCAGCCGCGAGGCAATCGCATTGATGAAACGCGCCGGGCTGCACGTGGCGATGATCAGCGGTGACAATACCGCGACGGCAGAGGCAATCGCCCGCGAAGCGGGGATCGACGAGGTGTTCGCCGAAGTGCTTCCCGGCGAAAAGGCCGCCTATATCCGCCAGTTGCAGGACGCCGGGCAGGTCGTGGCGATGGTCGGCGACGGGATCAACGACGCGCCCGCACTGGCCCAATCGGACGTGGGGATCGCCATCGGCACGGGCACCGACGTGGCAATGGAAACCGCCGACGTAACGCTCATCCGGGGCGATCTGCGGGCGGTGCCCGAAGCGCTCGCCCTTAGCCGGGCGACGATCAAGACGATCAAGCAGAATTTGTTCTGGGCGTTCGGCTACAACGTGATTCTGATCCCGGTTGCGGCAGGCATCCTCTATCCCTTCGCCTGGGCACCCGACATGCTGCGCCAGCTTCACCCGATCCTCGCCGCCTTTGCGATGGCCTTCAGCGACGTGTTCGTGATCGGCAATTCGCTGTTGCTGCGGCGCAAGAAGCTGGGATAGTGCGGGGGACGCCGTCCTGGGCGACCGGCGGCCTTTTGGCCGCATAGGGTCGACCCGTCGCCATAAAGCTACCTGATACGGGAAGGGGGGCTGACAGGCTCCCTTCCCGGTGCCTAATTTTTATCGTGGGCCTTTTTGTCGACTGCGGGAACTTGTCCACATCTACTAATAGGTTTATAGTATGCCACTAGGAGAGCACATGAACGGATATCGCGTGCTTCGGCCAGCATTCTTGCAGGCTGATTCTGCGATCATCAATAAAGGGTGCACCGGGAACGCAGGGCCGGTTCCGGACGCCGGGGTGATAGTCGCTGCCCCGGCACGGGCCAGTGGCACCGACTTTGCGTCCCAACAGAAAGTAAACGACACCGACGGTTCTGGAACGGTCAGCGGAGGAGAGGACGCTGGCCCGAAACATCCTATCATGAAGGATCGTCCGCAGCGCACCTCGATCGCTCTACAGCTCCGATCTCCGGTTCAACCCTCCTGGTGTGGTCGATGCCACCGGCAGTTTTAAGTTCCTGGTGTTTTTCACGACCGGGCACCCCGGTTAGCAGGCGATCAAGCTCCTGTTCCGCACGCTTGAAGCCAGATTACCGGGACCAGATAGATAGACCGGCCCGAATCGGGAAGCTCAGGCCAACGGCGGTTGTGCCGATACCGGCAGCATTACCGGTCTGCAGGTCTACATTCTCGTCGACCGGGATGGTGATGGTGTTCAGCGCTGGATCGGCAAACCTTCACAAAACATGCAAAGGGGACATTCGACGGCATCCTGGGGGGAGAAGGTAACCCTTTTCAGGAGGAATGCTATGTCAGTGGTTCAACGTAACGCTGGACATACGAAAGATGTCGAAGGACAGTGGTCTACCGGTATCGGACTATTCAATCAGAGGAGGCCGATTATGCAACTGGTATACGACGTCGTATGTGGAATGTCCGCCGAGGATGGTTTGTGGACATCAAAAAGCGACTATAAGGGCAAGACCTACTCTTTCTGCTGCGACGGCTGCAAGAGTGCGTTCGAGAAAGCGCCCGAATATCACCTCTCCAACTTTGCCGAGGAACACCCCGGCATCAACCCGGTGCCCGAAAAATAACACGGCATCACATCGTTCGGCACGAATGAGGGGCACCTGATCAGGTGCCCCTCGCTTGCTTTTTTAACTAATGAAGTGTTTTTTTAAGCCCTAC
This sequence comes from Anaerolineae bacterium, assembly GCA_034430335.1. Lineage (GTDB taxonomy): Bacteria > Chloroflexota > Anaerolineae > Aggregatilineales > UBA3940 > JAFGOY01. The sequence continues at coordinate 9,712 of DAOUES010000116.1, forward strand.
ATGAAGTTGTTCGCTGCCGATAAGTTATATATAATGATCGAGAATACGATACTGTCACTCAAAATGTAACAACATTGAATACCGCCTTTTACTACCCATGACAATCATTCATAGCCCTAAGCATAGAATTTTGGTATTTATATGACACCAGACTATCCAAAAGATATTCAGCTAAATAATCCCCCTCTCATTGAGGCTTGGCTTGAGATCAGGTGGGAACTCGACGCTATCGATCCACCTAGTATAATGCGTGACCCCGGATTGAGGTTTGCACTGGGATGGTTTTATTCTGGGGTACGCGAACGGTTTCCATATCGTGAGCCTCTACAAGCGGCAGAGGCCCCAGAAGATATTATGCCTTACATAGTGCGGTATCGGTTTAGAACAGAAGAAAATGGTTGGCCTTTAGTACAACTAGGGCCAGGTGTAGCAACAATTAATCATAGCGGTTACTACAATTGGGAACAGTTCTCTGAGAATGCCGAGTTTCTACGTGTTAAATTGCTGGAAGCATACAAAGTGGCGGAATCTGAACTCAAATCCGAGACAATACACCTTAGATACAAAAATTCAGAACCTTTTGATTACAAAAATGACGATGTAATACAGTTCTTATCCGAATACCTAAACCTGGGTATACAAATCCCATCATCAATACCCGGACGACACAGCAAAACAGGGTTCCTTAGCAACTTTAGAACGAATCTGGAATTCGCATTAGATAGACCAAATGGTGTTGGTACAATTATCATAGGAACTGCCACACGTAATGATACGTGCCATATTCTGTGGGAAACTTCAGTAATCTCCTCTGGGAAAGAGGCTCCTTCACTTGAGGACAAAGATCGGTTTCATGAATGGCTCGATGCAGCGCATGATATAAATCACGAATGGTTTTTTTCACTAATTGAAGGTCCTTTGAAAGAAAACTACAGTTAGAAATGGCAGGCCCACAATGTTAGCTGAACATGTCAATGCAATAAATCAGCTTGCTTCTAGGTTTATAAAACCAGTTATCCGCGAAGAGACTACTTCCCCTTCTCTTCGTAAAGGAATTGGGGATTTCTCTGCAACTGCTGAAGAAAATACCCTCGGCATCTCAGGTCGGAGCTTTTTCCCCCAGGCATATGGAAGCGCGATAGGTCAGAGCACCAATAGCACCGTCCTACAGGTCTCTTTTGATCATATTGACCTTACTCACTATGAAGAGAATGAAGGT
>DAOUES010000117.1:0-5252 GCA_034430335.1 Anaerolineae bacterium
GGAGACGGGGTAGATCATATTTCCCGACTTGCTGTATGTCAGAGAGAGTGTCGCATAACCCCTGAATGGGGATTCAAGAAGTGAAATGAAATGCACTTCAGCCCGTTTTTCGCCCTCACCCTAAATCCCTCTCCCTCATAGAGAGGGACTTAATCCGGCTTGTTCACCCTTCTCCATGAGGGAGAAGGGCCGGGGATGAGGGCCTTTCGGCGGCTGTCTGGTACTGGACACGCCAGATAGAGTTCACAGAATATACGACGCTCTTTGTCAGGGTAAAGCGGCGCGTCGGGACAGAAACTTTGCCCAAAAACGCAGTTCGACGTACCATGATAGCGATATGTACGCCGAACTACACTGCCACTCTAATTTCAGCCTGCTTGACGGCGCTTCTCACCCCGAAGTGCTGGCCGCCCGCGCCGCCGAACTGGGGATGCCTGCCCTGGCGCTTACCGATCACGACGCGGTGTATGGGGCCGCCCGCTTTTCCCGGGCAGCCCGGACGTATGGCGTCAAGCCGATTCTTGGCGCGGAAATGACGCTCGAAGACGGCAAACACCTGACGCTGCTCGTCGAAAACGAGCGCGGCTGGCATAACCTCTGCGCGCTGATCGGCGAGGCGCAGCGGCGCGCGCCGAAGGGCGAGGCGATGCTCCCCCTCGAAGCGCTGGCAGGCCGCACGCACGGGCTGATCGCGCTGTCGGGGTGCCGGAAGGGGGCGATAACCTCGGCGCTGCTCGAACGCGACCGGCAGACGGCGCTCGATGCCGCCGCGTATTATCGCAACCTGTTTGGCGCGGAGAACTTCTGGATCGAGCTTCAGCATCACCTGCTGCCGGAAGATGACGTGATCAACGCGCAACTGGTCGGGCTGGCCCGCCAGTTGAACCTGGGTTTCGCGGCGACCAACAATGTCCACTACGCCGAGCAAGACGGCCACCGCCTGCAAGACGTGCTGGTCTGCATCAACCATCACACCACGCTCGACGATTCACATCACCTGCGGCGGCCTAACCCGGAATACTACCTCAAGTCGCATCCGCAGATGGCCCCGTTGTTCAAGCGCTATCCCGAAGCGCTGGAAAATACGCTGTTCATCGCTTCCCGCTGCAATTTCGAGCTTGCCTACGGGCTGCAAGACCTGCCGCGCTACCCGACCCCGCACCAGATGACCGCCTCGGAGCACCTGCGCTATCTTTGTGAAGTGTCGCTGCTGGCCCATTACGCGAGCATCCCCGCCGAGGTATTCGAACGGCTGACTCACGAACTCTCGGTGATCGAAAGCGCCGGGCTTTCCAACTATTTCCTGATCGTGTGGGACATCGTGCGGTTTGCCCGCGAGAACGGGATACGCTGCCAGGGGCAGGGATCGGCGGCCAATTCGCTGGCTGCCTACCTGCTCGACATTACCCCAATCGATCCGCTGGCCCACGATCTGGTTTTCGAGCAATTCCTGCCCGATGCAGGCCAGCTTGCCCCCAACATCGACATCAACATCGACGCCTCTCGGCGCGAGGAAGTGATCCAGTATATCTACGACAGCTACGGGCCGGAAAACACGGCGATGGCCTGCACCTTCGTCACCTACCAATCGCGGAGCGCCCTGCGCGACGTGGGGAAAGCGCTCGGCCTGCCCGCCGACCTGATCAACCGGGCGGCGGAGGCGCTCGACACCTACGATCCGCAGGAGCTGGCCGATTCGCCCGGCCTGCGCGAAACGCTGGGCGGGACAATCGACGCGCTGCCCTGGCGTCAGCTTTTCGAACTGGTCGGGCAGATCGGCGGGTTCCCACGCCACCTGGGGATTCACAACGGCGGAATGGTGATCACCGGGCCGCCGCTCGACAGCTTCGTGCCAATCGAACCGGCGACGATGCCGGGGCGGGTGGTCACCCAGTGGGACAGGCCCGGCCTGGAAGACGCCGGGCTGGTGAAGGTCGACTGCCTGGGCCTGCGGATGCTTTCGGCAATCGACGAAGCGCTCGACCTGGTCGGGCAGGCCAGCGGGGATCGCCCCGACCTGGATCGGCTGACCTTCGACGATCCGCAAATCTACGAGATGATCGCCAATGCCAGCACGGTCGGCGTCTTTCAGGTCGAGTCGCGGGCGCTGACTCAGGTGCTCCCCCGCCTGAAACCGGCCTGCTTCGAGGACCTGATCGCCGCCATCTCGCTGATCCGCCCCGGCCCGATCCAGGAGGACATGGTTCACCCTTACCTGCGGCGCAGGCAGGGCGAGGAGGAGTTCAGCTACCAGCACCCGCTGCTGGAGCCGATCCTCAAAGAGACGCTGGGCGTGATTCTGTTCGAGGAGCAGGTGACAAAAATTGCCCGCGAGGTGGCAGGATTCAACCCCAGACAGATAGAAATCCTGCGGCGTGGATTGGACAACCGGCCCGACAACAGGCAGGTGACTCAACTGCTGCGGCAGGCGTTCATCAAGGGGGCGGGCAGGAACGGCGTTCCCGAAGACGTGGCCGGAGAAATCTTCGAATCGCTGCGGCTCTCCGCTGGCTGCCTGTTACCAAAAAGCCATACGGCTTCCTTCGCGGTGCTTGCCTACCAATCGGCCTGGCTGAAGCGCTATCACGCGGCGGCCTTCTATGCGGCGCTGCTCAACAACCAGCCGATGGGCTTCTGGCGTCCGGCGGTGCTGTTGAACGTCGCCCGGCGGCTGGGGATCGAAATCCTGCCAGTGGATATCAACCTGAGCCAGGCCCGCTCGACGATATCGCCCGACCAGTCGAAGATCAGGCTGGGGTTGAACACGATCAAGGGGTTCGGGCAGGCGACCATCGAGCGGGTGCTGTACGTTCGGGCCGAACGGTCCTACAACGGCGGGCTGATCGATTTTTGCAAGCGGACGCAGATGCCGCGCCGCCTCGTCGAGAATTTGATCATGGCCGGGGCGATGGACGGCTGGCGGGTGCCCCGCCGAAAACTGCTCTGGGACCTGGGTACGCTGCAATACCAGCACGACGACCTGGGGCTTGAATTCTCCGCCAACGGGGATGTCGAACTGCCGCGCCTGACCGAACAGGACACGCTGGCGCAGGAATACGCCGTGATGGGCTTTTCGACTCAGCCGCACAGCCTGACGCCGTACCGCTCCTGGCTGACCGAGCAGGGAGTGATCAGCACGGAGGAGGTCAGGGAGCGCAACGGCGGGAAGCCGGTCAAGGTGGCCGGGCTGATGGTCGTTCACCAGGCCCCGCCGACGGCGAAGGGGCACCGCTTCCTGACGCTGGAGGACGAGTTCGGCCTGCTGGACGTGATCGTGCGGCCCAATGTTTACGAGCAGTACCGGCAGATCGTGCGCGGCTCGGCGCTGCTAATCGTCGAGGGGACGATCCAGCGCAAAGACCGGGTGATCAGCCTGATCGCGCAGAAGATCAGCGCGCTGCTGCCGATGGGGTAGGTTTTATCCGCGAATTGCGCGAATTGCGCCAATTACATAGCTCGCTACCGCTCGCTATCCTCCTGAATCGTTCCTTTTCCCCCAAACGTGTGTTAAAGATGATAAGCGTATGACGCTTCGACTACCTGATCCACGATTATGAGACTGGAGAATCACTATGGAATCCCCTCCCGCAAAAGCCACCCGGCGCGAGCGCTGGGCCTGGTACATGTACGACTTCGGCAACTCAGGCTATGCATCGATCATCCTGCTGGCGATTTACCCTGCCTATTTCAAAGAAGCGGTTGTCGGCGGGGCAAACGGCTCCCGGCTGTGGGGGATCGCGATCGGGATCGCGATGCTGACCGTCGCGATCATCGCGCCGGTGTTGGGGGCCATCGCCGACTTCTCCGGGGCGAAAAAGCGATTTCTGTTCGTCTTCACGACGATATCCTGCGTGTTTACGGCGTCGATTTTCTTTGTCAGAGAGGGGGACTGGTTTCTGGGGATGCTGCTCTTCATCCTGGCCGAGATCGGCTACCGGGGATCGCAGGTGTTTTACAACTCGCTGCTGCCGGAGATCGCCGACCAGGAGGAGATCGGAACCATATCGGGCAACGGCTGGGCAGTCGGCTCGGTGGGTGGAATTATCATATTGGTAGTGGTGCTGGCGCTGCTCCAGTTTGTCGGGGGGATGATGATCATCCGCCTCTCGATGCTTATAACAGCAGTCTGGTACTTTGGCTTTGCGCTGTTCATCTTCCTGCGATTGAAGGAGCGCGCACAGCCAAAGCCGCTGCCGGAAGGTGAAACGTATCTCACGGTGGCGTTCAAACAGTTGGCATCGACTTTCCGCGCGGTGAAGCGCTACCGCGAGTTCATCAAGTTCATCATCGCCTTCCTGATCTACAACGACGGGATCATCATGGTGCTTGAGTTCGCGGCGATCATCGGCGCGGTGCTGTTCGGGATGACCCAGGAGAGTCTGATCATCTTCATCATCGTGGTGGAACTCACCAACGTGCTCGGCTCGTACGTGTTCGGGGTGATGGCCGACAAGGGCGGCAGCAAGCTGGCGCTGATGATCTCGTTCGTGCTGATGATCGGGGCGATTTTGTGGCTGTACTTCGCGCAGACGATCACCGAATACTTCATCATCGGGGCGATTGGCGGGATGGCGATGGCCGGGCTGCAATCGGTAAGCCGGACGATGGCCGGGCAGTTCGCACCACCAGGACAGAGCGCCGAGTTCTTCGGCTTCTTTGCCGTCGCCGGGAGAAGCTCCTCATTTGTCGGGCCGACGATCTTCGGGCTGCTGGTGGTCTGGGCGACCAATCACTACGAGGCGGCGGGGATGAGCGTGCTGGCAGCCGAGCAGATGGGGCACCGGGTATCGCTGTTCTCGGTGGTCGCCTTCCTGGTGGTCGGGATGATCGTGCTGCTGACGGTCAACGAGGCAAAAGGCCGCGAGGTGGGCCGGGTGAAGATCGGCACGCCGGAGGTGGAGCCGGTGACTAAATAACCCCCTTTGCTGCTGCACGCCACTTCCCCAACCCCTACGTCGGGACTACGTCCCGCCACTTTCCCCTTTCAGGGGGCAGATAGGGCAGGTAGGGCACGAATCGGGAGTTCCGGCGCTGCTAAATCAGGCGACACCACTTCAAAGAATGCGAATCGCCCATCGAAAGGTGGGCGGTTTTGATCTCAGGCTGCCCGGCTAAGTTGAACGAGTTCCAGCGTGCTGATGCTCACCAGGAAAACGACAAGCAGCCAGAGCGAAACCGCACCGCCGGTCGTCAACGATAGGCGGCCAAAGATCAGCCAGCCGGCGAGCATTGCCCCACCGCAGAGATTGATC
>DAOUES010000118.1:0-20463 GCA_034430335.1 Anaerolineae bacterium
AGCACTTCGCGGCGGTAGCAGCGGAATCCGGCGGTAGCATCGCGAGCACGTAGGCCCAGCAGCAGGTGGGCAAAGGTATTGGCCCCCCGGCTTAACAGGCGGCGGTACCAGGGGAAATCGGGCGTGTCGCCGCCGGGGACGTAGCGCGAGCCGATGACAAGATCGAAACCGGTGCCAGCCTTCTCGACCATCGACGGGATGAAACGGGGATGGTGGGAAAAGTCGGCGTCCATCGTGATGATATAATCGGGCTGGAGCGTGAACGCCTCCCGGTACCCGGCCAGGTACGCCGTTCCTAAGCCCAGCTTGCCGGAGCGATGGATCACCCGCACCCGTCCGGGGTGCTGTTCGGCGAGTTGATCGGCAAGCTGGCCGGTGCCATCCGGGGAATTGTCGTCGACGACGATCACACTGATATCAACCGGAAGCTCCAGCAGCATCGTCACCAACTGGTTGATGTTCTCGCATTCATTGTAAGTCGGGACGATGACCTGGGTAACGTACACCAGTTGAACTCTTTTCTTCAGGTATGGATCAGACAGCCGAACAGGGCATGACTATAACGGTTCAAGCGGGGTGAGTCAACAACCGCCGCCGAGTGTAAGCCAATATGACAGGCAAAATCGAGGAACCCATTGATCAAACCCGCTAAACAAAATGCGATTCACCCCTGGATGGTCGTACTGTTTGTACTCGCCGTCTACCTGTTTGTTGTATTCGCCATCCACGATTACGACCCGCTGGCCTTCGTGACACTTGCCGACGCACAATCGGGCGAAGAGGGCTACGACGGGCAATACACCTATCACATCGCCGTCGACCCGGTCAGCGCCCCGGCGATGCTCGACGCGCCCGCCTACCGGATGCAGCGCATCCTGCTGCCGATCACCGCCCACGTGTTAAGCTCCGGGCAGGCGGCGCTGGTTCCCTGGATGCTGCTCCTGATCAACGCTGCGGCGCTGGTGGGCAGCACGTATCTCTTCGAAGAACTGCTCATCGCCGAAAACAAGAACCGCTGGTTCGCGCTAATCTACGGGCTGTTCCCCGGCCTGCTGATTTCGGTGCGGTTGAGCGTCAACGAGCCGCTGGCATTTGGATTGGTCGTCGCGGCGATTTGGTTATATCAGAGGGACAAACCCATCAGCGCCGCCGTGATGCTGGCCCTGGCCGGGCTGTCGAAAGAACCCGCGCTCGTCTTTGCGGGTGGATTCATGCTGTGGCTGGCGGTCGAGAAGCGCTGGCGGGAGGCGATCCGGTTGGGCCTGATCGGGTGGCTGCCTTATATCGCGTGGCAGGTCGTGCTTTACTTATGGCTGGGCGAACCGGGGTTCGGATCGGGGGGAGCGGGGCAGACTCCCTTCGAGCTAATCCCGTTTATGGGCTTTTTCCGCATTCTTGCCGATACCGGCAGCCTGAAAGTCTTCGCGGTGTTCTTCCTGTTCATGGCCCCGATGGTGCTGTTCCCCGGCCTGTGGGGATTGATCAGCAGCATCCAGAGCATTGCCCGGCGGAGCCATCACCTTTATGTGTACCTGCTGCTCGCCAACGCCGCCGTGATGCTGATCATTCCCTACAGCACCTACCGCGAAACCCTCGCCATGCTGCGATTCATCCCGGGGCTGGCGATCACGGTCATGTTGTACAGTGCCCACTTCAACCGGGCACGGATGCTACGATTCAGCCTCGTCTGGCTCGGCGGTCTGGCCTTCCTCGCCGCCGCCTGACCGATCCTCAGCCTGCTTGCGGGTCAGCCCCATCGTCCAGACGATCCCCCACACACAGATCGCCGCCCCGCTGATCATCCAACCCAGGCGGAGGCTGCGCGGCTGGTATTCGAAATCGACGGTATGCGTGCCTTCGGGAACCTCGACGGCGCGAAAGACCCCGTTCGCCAGCTTCGTCTCGACGTACCCACCATCGACGAAGGCATCCCAGCCGGGATAATACGTATCACGCAGCAGCAGCCAGCCGGACATCGGCGTCACGACATCGAACGACACGTGTGTTGGCTCGTCGATTGCCGGGAAGACCAGCCCGCTGGTGAGCGGCTGACAGACCACGCCGCTGTCTGCCGGTTCGCAGGATTCAAACGTCGCACGCGGCACCGTATAGTGGGTCTGATAGGCATAGGTTTCACCAACCTTCGCCAGCAGGTCGAGATCGTCACGCGGGTTGGGTGTCAGCAAAACACTCACGTTATACTCGGCCAGCCGCTCGATCTGCTCGTACGGCGGCAGATTGTCCAGATCGTCCATCGCGTCCGCGTAGTGCCCGATCAGCAGGGGATCGAAGTTGTTGATACTCGACAGGCCGTCGAGCATGAACAGGTTGGGCAGCAGCGACGCGCGGAGATTTGTCCAGTGATCGATATCCCCGCTGTGGAAATCATCAAAGGTGAAATACTGTTCATATTTCACCATGTCCTCATCGGAAGGCAGGTAGGCGATCCGGGTGCCGGGTGGAACGACATCGGCCAGCGTTGAGCGCGTATCGATCACCCCGGCGGGCAGGGTCGGGTTCAGCCCCCAATGCGCCGATACCAGGTCGGCGGCGAGGCAAACCATCACCAGCAGTTCCCAGGCCGTGATGCGCTTCGCAGCGGCCATCTGGCGGTAGAGCAGGATCAGGCCGCCCAGCGCCGCCAGTGACATTCCAAAGCGAACAAAGGCCAGGATGAAACGCGGCTGGACAGCCTCACCGACCACCGCCGACGCAGCCAGCACCGCAATCACCATCGCCAGCCCGGCGACGATCAGCCGTTTGGCCCAGCTCCGGGTGCGGACAGTTCCTCGCCATTGATCCGCCCCGATACCGCCCAGGACGCTCAACGCGAAAACGGCGAGGATCATCCAGCGGGTCGGCCCGTTGAACAGGTCGAAAGTCGGGACGTGATCGAACAGCCAGGGGAAGATCGGCGTGTTCCAACCCAGGGCGAAGATCAGCACCGGGAGCAGGCTGGCGGCAAAGAACGGGACGACTCCGGCAGCGGTCGACCGCTGTCCTTCGTCTTTGCGACCGCGCCAGAATCGAACGACTGCAATCACGGCAAAGTAGAGGGTCGGAAGGCCGACGAAAACGGCATCTTCCCAGTACGCGCCGTAGCCGACGTAATCGCCCGCTGCCGGGCTGCCGAACAGGTTGGGCATGAGAAAAGTCAGGAAGTGCCAGGGCCAGAACGAGTAGCTGAGTGATGTATACCGGTCGACGCCCGCCGCGCGATGTGAGGTCTGCATCAGTTCGAGGGTGGGGATCAGTTGGACGGAGGCCAGCCCGATCCCGACCGTGACGGCAAGAAGCGCCATCGCCAACACCCGCGCCGACTGTTTACAGTCGCCTTCCCGTTTGAAGAACAGCCACAGCGCATAACTCCCGGCCATCAGCAGGCTGTAAAAACTCAACTGGGCGTGCCCGGCGAGCAGCATCAGCGCGGCGACTCCCGAAAGCTGTACAACCCCGTTGAACGCCTGCCACGATCCGGGTTCAGCAGAGAGCAGCGCATCGACGGAGGCGACCAGCCAGGGGAGCCAGCTTGCCACGCACAGGATCGGGAGGATGCCGAAGCGGGCGATCAGGAAGCCGCTCAACGCATAGGCGATCATCCCAACGCCCTGCCCAAACCGGCTGACCTCCCAGCGGCGGAGCAGCGTGCGCATCCCGAACCCGGCCCAGACCACATGCATCAGTCCGACCAGGCCGTTGGCGTAGGCCACCGGGATGATCAGGTAGAGCCAGTTCGGTGGATAAAACAACCCGGCCTGATAGTTGGCTAAGAGCGGCGCACCGAACCCGGCGTACGGGTTCCATAAAGGCGATTGGCCTGACCTGATCAGATCGAAGGCAAAGGAGCGCCAGGGAATGAACTGGAGGAGCGGCGTTCCCCAGAAGATCACCTGCCCCAGCAGCAGGCGGTAAAACAATACGGCGACCGCCGCACCGAGCACGGCGGCAGGAATCCACGCTTGACGGTTCTTTTGCACGGTCACTCACCTACCCGGTAGATTGTATAATCGCCGCCGGTATAGACGGCCTCCAGGCCCAGCGCGGCGGGATCGAAACAATTCGCCGCACAATCCTCAGCCTGTTCCAGCGGCCCGATCAAAATGTAGTCGATGCCGATCTCGTCGAGGAATTCCCGGCGCTCCTCGTCGGTCATCCCGCCGAACAGGAATGCCCTGGCGATCTCGTTCTTCCGTGCGTCGTCGTTCGTCTCCGGCCCCTGCCCGATATAAGTGCGCACCCCGGCATAGGCCGGGATGATGTTGCTCTGCTGCTGCGATGCCAGCACGATGCTGCCCTGCGGCACCTCGTCACGCAGGAAGGCCAGCGCGTCGAGTTCTTCCGCCGAGTGGAATACCGGTGCTTCCGGGTTGGCAGCGGTCAGCGCCCCACCGCCGACGACCATCAGCGTCGAAGGCAGGATCAGCATGATCACGGTTCCCATCGCGATCTGGCGCAGCCGCCAGCCGAGTTTGGGATCATCCTCGCCCGGCTTCTCACCGACCAGCCGGAACACGCCGACCGTCGCCAGGATCGAGAGGGGGACGATCACGCCTTCGAGCAGGCGGCGCTGGACGTTCAACGGCATATAAACCAGCACCGCCGCCGCTGCGATCCAGACGATCAGCAACCAGTGTTTGTCTTGCAGCCGCTCTTTTCGCAGATCGAGCAGCCCGATCACGCTCAGGGTCAGCAGCAGGCCGTAGGCCAGCAGGTAATCGATCAACGGCGGCGAGGGCAGATCGTTCTGCGCCGCCCAACCCGCAAAAACCGGGTTGGTGCTGAACAGCCATGCATTGTAGATCAGCAGGCCGACGGGGATCGCCGCCGCCAGCGCACAACTTTTGAATTCGCCCCAGGGAATTTCCCGGCGGGCGATCCACAGGACGATCAGCCACGCGGCGATCAGAACGCCCAGTAGCCCGATATAAAAGGGGACGATCACGCCCATCACACCCCAGGCAAGCCCGGCAGTGAGGATCCAGCGCCAGTTTACCCCCTCCCCGGCCCCCCTTACAGGGAGAGGGAGCGGCATACCGGTATGGTCGAGGTTACTTTCCAGCGCAAAGAACACGCCCATCCAGCCGGTGAGCAGCATCGCACGGGCCAGCGCGAGATGCGGCAGGCTGTACAGCAGCAGGATCGTGAAGGCTTCCGGCACGTAAGTCTCGACCGGCAGCGACTTCCATCCGGGGAGCAGGTTCAGCGTCGATAGCACCGTCGGCAGCCAGCCGACTCCCCCGGCAGCCGAGGCGAGAATCCAGGCCAACCGGCGTTTGGGCGGAAGGTCGAGAAACAGGGCGATGAATCGATACATCACCACGAGCAGCAGCAGCCCGCACAACACACGCACCATGTGAAAGGTGACGATCAGCGTACCGGCGGAAACATTCGCCCCTTCCCCGCCGATCCATGCAGCGAGTTTCCCCAGCGCAATGTAATGCAAATAGGCGAAGCCGCCTGCGTGCGGCTCGGTGGTATAGACGATCTGGAGCAGCCAGCCGTCGTAGGCCCCATAGCGCATCTTGGCGATGTAGGAGTTCATATCGGGAACGCCCAGCAGGAACCCGCCGAAACGCATCTCCGGCGTCGAGTGATTCAGCCCGACGATATAGGGCATGCTGACGAAAGCCATCAGCAGCAGGCTGACGACGATCACCCAGACCCATTCTTTGATCGAAACCGCAGGGGCAGATTCAGGTTCGTTCGCCATGAGCGGCCTTTCGTACCGTTCTCACTATCCAGACGATCAGCAGCGCCAGCGCCGTGATCCCACTGATCGCCGCACCGACCAGATCGGCGGTTGGGCGGTAAACCAGTTCGACGGTCGATTCACCTGCCGGGAGGCACAGCCCGATCAGCGCGCCGGAGACGCGGCGCACCGGCACTGCCTCGCCGTTGATCGACGCCTGCCAGCCGGGTGCCCAGGCGACAGGCACAACGAGAGTCGTCGCTTGATCGGTGGAAATCTGCGTCGATAAGCGGTTGGGCATCTCGACCCACTCGACATCATAAAAGGGTGGGAGATCGACCGCCGCCGGATCGACCTCGTAGAAATACGCACCGTCCGAATGGGCGATCAGAACCAGCCCGACCGCCTCGATGGGAAAACGGGCGACCACATCGCTCACGCCCAGCACGGCCAGCCGTTCGACATCGGGAATGGCACCGGCCAGCGCCGACGCCGTATCGACCTCCCCGCCGGAAGGGACCGGCGGCGCGACCACGCTGTAGCCATCCATTTCGACCCCGGCAGCTTCGGCGATGGCTTCGGCGCTCGACTTGAATTGAAAGGGATCGACCCCGTGCAGCGTTTCGATCCCGGCCTGCGCCGCCGACACGCCAACCAGGTCGAACGACGGGGAATAGACCCGCCCGTCGACATTGCCCAACCGGGCGATGATCGCCCGGTCGGCAGCTTCGGCCTGCTCGACTGGACGGCCTTCAACAACCGATGTACCGACCAGCCAGCCCGTCACGGCGACAATACCGACCAGCAGCGCCGATCCGATCACGCGGGGAGTGAATGCCTGCACCAGACGGGGCGATACTTTATCAACAACCTTCTGGATGGCCGTGCGCCGCGATCCAACCAGCAGCAGGGCCAGCGCACTTGACCCAACCACAATCCCGGCGATCCACGCAGCGGGAAAATCAGGGAGGAGGATCAGCGCCGCCGCAAACCAGATCAGCCCGGCGGCGGCGACAGCGACGAAAGTCATGCGCCAGACCTTGTCGAGGCCGCTCTTGAGCAGACTGTCGAAGCCACACGCGGCGGCAGCAGTCAGCGCGAAGATCACGACGAACCAGCCGCGCGACGGCACCCGGAACCAGCCGACGAAGGGCAGCGTATCGACCGCCAACGAGAACAGCGGCCCGTTCGATCCCAGCGACCAGACACCTGCAATAAGCGCCACTCCCCACCAGACAATCGACTCGACCCGGCGCGGGGATCGGCGCAGCGACAGGATCGCCAGCAGGACGACCGGCGCGGCGAGGTAGGTCATCCACTCATGAAAGCCGCCCAGATCGGGGATCAGGACGCCGATCAGATAGGAGGGCGGCAGCGAATAGACGGCGGCATCCTGCGCGGTGATCCAGTCCCGCGTGAGCGACGATCCCAGCCTGATCACCGGCACCACCTCGACGGCGGCGAGCAGCGTAAACAATCCCGCCGCCAGCGCCAGCGGCCCGATGATCCGCCCGATCTTCACACCGGAGCGGACGAGCAGCAGCAAACCGTAGACTGCCGCCACCGGCACCATGTAGAACGTGATGCGCAGGTCGGCGAGCGCCAGCAGCGCCGTGATCGCCGCCAGTCGAACAGCCGACCGGCCCGTTTTCTCATCGACCAGCCGGTTGACGCCCGCCATCAGCCAGGGTACCCAGGCCAGCGCATAGACGATATCGAGGTGACCGGCCCCCAGGTGAGCGAGCAGTTTCGCGTTCAGGCCCCAGGCCAGCGCCGTGAACAGGGCGGCGACCGGGCGCAGCTTCTCCGCCCTGCCCCATGCGATCATCCCCAGCGCAAGCCAGGCCATGTGCAGATAGACCATCAGGTCGAGGTGAAGCGTCGCCGGGAGGATCAAGGCCAGCCACTGCGGGGGATACCAGACCTTCGACAGGGGATTCGCGGCGAAGGGTTGTCCCAGCATCCGCGCCCCGTTCCACAGGGGCCACTCGCCATACTGCCTGACCGACTGCTGAAGGTAGTGGGCATTCGGCCAGTGGGCGAGCGCCGCGTCGGAGACAGCGCTGCCGGGGGGGTAAGGCAAACGCCCCGGCGGGATCAAAATGGCAGCCGTAGCCACCAGGATAAAAACGCTAACCCAGCGCGCCAACTGCCAGGAGCGGGAGAGATCACTCCGCTCCGGCAGCATAAATCTCTACCCCGCCGTTTGCCGACCGGAAAAGCGGATCGCCCTGAAGCGGGCATATCTCGCCGTCCGATAACGCCCGTTCACGCGGGCCGACGAATATATACTCGACGCCTTCGTCTTCAACGACCGAACAATCGGCACCGGTATAAAAATCGACCACTGCCTGCTCGCGCTGCTCGGCGTTGAGCGTCTCGTATTGGTGCCCATAGACTACTCTCAGGCCGCGCGTGGGGAGAATCAGCCCGATCTCCGGGGAAGCCAGCACCAGCGAACGCGGCGCAGTCGATTCCAGCCATTTCATCGCCCCATCTTCTTCCCGGCTGATGAAATACGACTGGCCGCTTTCCTCGATAAGCTGGCGGCTGCCCAGCATCGGGGCAATGAACACCGTCAGCGTCGTCGGGAGAAATACCAGGATTCCCAGGATCACGCCGATCAACTGCCTGCGATCAAACAGGTTGGGGACGATCACCCGCCACAGGCCGCACCCGGCATAGACCGCCATCGGCATGATCAGCGCCATCGAAAAGCGGCGCTGCAAACCCAGCGGGGCATAGAGCGTCAGCAGCCCACCGACCAGCCACGCGATCAGAAACAGATCGGAAAGATCGAATTTTACCGGCAGGCGGCGCATCCCGACTAAAGCGAAGAGCAGGATCGGGCCAAAGGCAATCAGGTAGTCCCAGACCGGGGGGGATGGGGTGATATTCTGGCTCATCCAGGCGTGAAACACCGGATTTCGCGAAGATACCGCCCAGATGTTATAGGCGATCAGTGGCAGCCCAAACATAACGACCACCAGCCCCCAGTTTAACTCACGCCGGGGCAGGCGCTTTTCTTTCCACCAGATACCGGCGAGCAGCACACCATAGGCGATCCCGACCGGCAGCAGGACAAATGGGGCGGTGCTGACCAGGAAGATTGTGGTCAGGGCCAGCGCAAGAGAGTCGACATTCAGCTCCGGCCAGTATTCTTCCTCGCCAAGCGCATGCTTGGTCAGGATATGGACGACGACCAGGATACCGGCAATCGCCCAGGGGAAATGGGCGTTGGCATAGACCGCCTGGAGCGGAAAAGCCTCCGGAAGGATCAGCATATCGGGCGATAGATGGCCGAACAGCAGCGCGATCCAGCCAAACCCGGAGCCGAGGACGGCCAGCGCCCAGGTGATCCGCCGCTGGGTGACGTTGTCCGTCCAATCGGAGACAAAACGGTAGATGGCAAGGAACATCACCATCCCGCCGATCATCCGCATGGCATGGAAGACCAGAATGGTCGACGTTCCAAGCAAACGGGCCAGGTGGCCCAACCCAAGATAATAGGTGAAGAGCAGCACCCCTTCATGTGGCTCCGGCGTATAGGGCAGGTGGAAAAGCCAGCTCCCGGTATACCCCTGGTACATCTTAGCCTGGTACGATGCACCGTCAATCGGGTTGACCAGCACCCCCATAAAAACAGAACCGGGTGTGGCGACTCCATACGCCCAAACGAAGGGGATCAACAGCAGGATCAGCAGGATCGTGCTGAAAGTGAACACCCAACGCCATTCGGCATTTTCAATCAATCCTATACTAATCATGGTGAATGTCCTTGTCCAAGAGACCTTCCCAGGCGAGATTTCGAATCGGGCGGCAGCGCCTGTTCAAAACGTATTGTGACCTTTCACCCAGTTTACCGCAATCCAATCTGGTTGCTACGATTTTTCTGCCAGTAGTATAATGTGCCTTGCACTGTTTAGAAAAAGAGGTAATCGACCACCGGCTTCATCGTTACGCAGTTCTAATCTAAAGAAGGGCCGCCTGTGTACCAGACAACTGCGTTGTACCAACTACAAATCACCGACAGCAAACTCGATTCCATTCGCAAGCGGCTGAAAGAGATCGACAGGCTGCTCAGTGAAAACGAAGTGCTCCAGGCGGCTGTTCAGGCCAGAGACAGCGCAGAAGCAACGCTCCGCAACTGGAAAACCCGCCAGAAAGACCTGGAACTGGAACGCCAGCAGTTGAAAGAAGAAGCCAAAGCCTCCGAAGAGCGTCTCTATTCCGGGCGGATTCACAACCCGCGAGAGCTGGGCGATCTGCAAAACAAGCTGGCCGAACTGAACCGCCGCGTCGAAGACCTGGAAGACCCGGCGATAGAGGCCATGCTCGAAATCGAGGAAGCAGCGGAGTCGGTCAATACGACGCAGGCTGACCTGGACCGGGTCACCGGGGAATTCGCCGACCAGTTCGCCGAGCTGACGGTTGAACGAGAGCAGCTTCTGAGCCAGCACGACCAAAAGATGAGCGAAGCCGAACAGAAACGGGTGCCAATCGAGGCCCCGAATCTCCGCCTGTACGACAGTCTGCGGAAGCGCCCCGGGGGAATCGCCGTCGCGACGCTGAATGCCAATGCCGAATGCAGCGTCTGCGGGGTTCAGGTCACGTCAAGCCTGAACCAGCAGGTACGGCGGGGCCAGGTCATACCGTGCCCCACTTGCGGGCGCATTCTATACCGCGCATAAGTCGAGGATGGTAAGGTAACTATGTCTATTGATGTCCTATCGCTGGTGATCGGCGCACTCGTCGCGGTTGGCCTGACGGTATTGATCATCACCCAGCGCGAGCGCCTGCTGAGTCTGGGGCAGGCCACCCGGGAGGGCGTCAGCGCCACGCGCGAGCAGCTTTCACGGGGAGCGGCTGACCGCTATCGAGATGCACTGATCAAGATGGTCAACAGCTTCCACGTTGCCGGGCACCTCGTCCCGCTCGAACAGATCGCCCGCATTCCGTCATTTTTTACCCAGCTTGCTCCCTTCGACCCGGTCAGCGAAAATAATCCCGAATACGACCGGCCTCATTACCTGGTGCCCATCGTGTTGGACTGGCCCCAGGTGATGGCCCCCTACGCGATGCCCGCCATTCCGATGACCGACCTGCTGCGCGGGGACAATCACCTGCTGCTGCTTGGCGCTCCCGGCAGCGGGCGAACCGCTGCGCTGGCGCTGATCGCGATCCTCGCTGCCCGGCAGACGGAAGCAGGCCAGCCGGGAAGCCTGACCGGCGAACTCCGCCTGCCGGTTTATTTGCACCTGCGCTATCTCGACCTCGATCCGCAAAACTACGGCAACAACGTCGATCCCCTCCAACCGCTGCTCGATGCCGCCGAATCCTCGTTCGAGGGATCGGGGGGGCGGCTGGTCTATTCCACCCAGGGCATACTGGCAGACGGCACCGGGATCATCCTGGTCGACGGGTGGGACGAGATTCCCGCCGGACAGCAGCCGCGAGTCGCCGAGTGGCTGACCGTATTGAAGGGGTCATATCCGGGGAACAAAATCATCGTCAGCGGGGATGTCCAGGGATACGCGCCGCTGCTCCAGGCCGGGTTTTCGCCGGTGTATGTCATGCCCTGGAACAAGCAGGACTGCGCGGAACTGGCCCAACTGTGGGCCGACGCCTGGCCGGAGATCGGGGGAACGGAGAGGCGGCCAGCCGATCCGCCGTCCGCCGAGCAGATTCAGCGGGCGGTGCGGGGAAACCGGGCACGCAGCCCGCTCGATATTGCCCTTCACATCTGGGCAGTCTATGCCGGCGATATCGCCTCCGATACAAAGCTCGACTGGTACCGGTCGTACGTCGACCGGGTCAGCCCGGCTCCCATTCTCCGCCCGGTGCTCGACCGGATGGCCGAAGTCCTGATCGTGAGCGACCAGGATGCCCTGCCCTTCGACGATGTCGTCAACATCGTCGACTCGATGCGGGCGGCGCTCCCGGAAAGAGCGTCGATCAGCACGCCCGATTTCATCTACGCGGTGACCAGTAAAACGCATCTCCTGGCCGAAACCGTGGAAGGCGATCTGCTGTTCAACCACCCGGTGATCGCCGCTTTCCTCGCCGCCGAATCATTCCAGGGAATCGAATTCCGCGAGAGCCTGCTCGACGATACGCCGTCGAACAACCTGATCCTGACCTTCCTGGCCCAGATGAGGGATATCGGCCCCTATGTCGAAAGACGGTTGTCGGAAAGCAGCAGCATCCTGTTTGATAACATCCTGGGAACAATGACCTGGGCCGCCGATTCGGACATTACCGACAACTGGCGAAACCCGGTCTTTTCGCGCCTGGCCGATATCCTGCTCAACCAGGAAACTTTCCCGGCAGTGCGCGAGCGGGTGATGGCCGCGCTGGTCAGTTCACGCGAACCGAACACATTCCACATCTTCAAGCGGGGGATCAGCAGCGCCGACCGGCTGATCAGGCGTTTGTGTACGATTGGAATGGGAGCGCTGGACGACCCGGACGCGATTCCGATCCTCGGCGGACTGATCGAGGAGGACGACCCGGCCATCGAAGCGTCGGCGGGTCTGGCCCTCGGCGCGATTGGCACCCAGACCGCCCTGAACTACATGATCCAGGTGCTTCTCAGCGGCAGTGAGCTTGCCCGCCGGGCAGTCGCCGAAATGCTGGGAGCCACGAACACCGCCGGTGAAGGGCACACCGTCCTGCGCGAAGCGCTCGAAGAAGTCGATCCTTTGACCCGAAAGGCGACCGTCTATGGTCTCGAACGGATCGACGCGGAATGGGTGTTCGAAGTCCTCGAAGACCTCGAAAAGCGCGACGAGCAGTGGCTGGTGCGGTCGGCGGCGGGTGCCGCCCTTATCAGGCTTCAAGGCAGCGAAGAAGAGGAGATCGAGGCAGTCGTCGGGCCGCATGGTGCGCCGCCTCCACAGGAAATGGCCTGGCTGGTCAACTTCTGCGCGATGCGCGACCAGAATGTCCAGGAAGGGACGGGCGCACTTGGGCAGATTCTCCAGGCATTGAACGAGGGCGACGACGCCACTCGCCTGGCTGCGATTGAATCGCTGCCCACCCTGGGCATGATCAGGGCAGCAAAATCGATCTATGACCGGCTGAACGATCAACACCCGGAAATCCGCGATGCTTCCTACCGGGCGCTGCAATCGATCAGCCTGGCGGTGGGCGTATCGCTGCCCGGCGTCCTGTAGCTGCCGCCGCCCAGGTTCGAATACCAGACACCATCAAGCCTGTCGCACGACGACAGGCTTTTTCGATGCACCGTTCCGATCAAACCGGCATCAAATATAGTGATAGTATTTACCGGAAAATGTTTTTATCACTCAGGAGGTAGGTCGATGAGTTTCGCAGGGTTTATGGCAAGCACGGCAGGTCGTCTGATCAGGATCGTTGCCGGGATCGTGCTGGTAGTCGTTGGATTGGTCGTGATCGGCTTCAACACCACCGGGATCATCGTGGCAGTGGTGGGACTTGTCCCGCTGCTCGCCGGATTGTTCGACGTTTGTCTCTTCGCGCCGCTGTTTGGCGGGGCCTTCAAAGGCAGCGAAGCACGCAAAGAAAGCTGATCCATACAGCGCCAACCAACAAAAAACAGGACCGGTATACCCTTCACTACCGGTCCTGTTTTGTTATCCAGATAGTTTACTCAACCGGGTTCTCACAGAACATCAGCCGGTGCTGGTCGGTGTGATACTCGTAAAGGTCGTCGCCAACCGCCAGTAAAATTCGATAGCCAACGGTAATCACCTGGGCAGCGACTTCACCCTCCTGCAAACCGCAGCCCAGGCCTGAATCCATCCACTCCGCCGATTCACTGCCCAAAACGTCGATATCGTCCGGCGAAATCTCCAACCGACCGGCGAGATCGGTTCTGGCCTGCTGGATGAATTCGGCGGCCACCGGATCGGGGACGGTGCCCACGCCGATTGGGTCGCCTTCGGCCTCACAGACTACCGCCGTCCCGGCCAGATCGGTATGAACGGAGTAGACATTCTCGCCGACGACCAGCGTGATGAGGTATCCCGGCGTGACGACCTGTAGATAGACTTTACCGGGATCGGGACAGCCTAAACTTGAGTCTGTCCATTGAACGGGGAGCGTTTCGCCTATGGTAATCGAAGCGGGATCGATGCCAAGCATCTGCGACAGCGCCTCGACCGCCGCCTCGACCGGGTCGGGGGTTTCGACCGGCATCAGACCAGACGGCTCTCCGGGGGAGCCGCCCTCACCCGGCACCTGTGTCCGGACAATCGGGGTTGGCAGCGCGGTGGGCATTTCTTGAACGACCGGGGGAACGATGGTGTTGACCTGTGTGGATGTCGCCGGTTGGGTTGACAGGCAGGCGCAGCATCCAATTGATACGATAATACACGCCAAAAAGACTGCCTTTTCCCGCATACCGTCCTCCACCGATCTGCGAAATTCCTTCAGCCATGATCAGATGTGATTTTACCCGTTCAGGCACCGGTCACCGTTTGATTGATGATCCGTTCGACATCACCGGCCCCGATATTCAGCAGGCTGATCAGTTTATTCCGGCTCTCAATCCCGGCCACAATCTCGACATCCTGCTGGCTGATGTTGAACAAACCTGCCAGGAACTGAACCAGTTCCCGGTTCGCCTGATCGTCGACCGGCGGCGCAGTCACCCTGATCCTGACCGTCCCATCAGGTTCTATGCCCGCAATCTCGGTCGTATGCGCTGTTGGAATAATCTTTACGGCTAGCGCTGCCCCTCTCGAAGCCTGCGTGATTTTGAATTCGCGTTTTGTCATGGTGCGACTCCATACTGTGCTGCCATTCCACACCGGACCACTGGTCGCTAGAATGAGGTTGAAGTTGTTTATAGCCCTGTAGCCAGTATACCCAGCGCCCGTTCTAGCGCAAACAACAGTAACATAACAATCAGCGGACTGAGGTCGAGCATTGCAACCGGGGGAATGATGGCACGGATCGGTTCCAGCACCGGTTCGGTCAAATCGTAGAGCAGCTTGGCGAACGGATTGGAATAGGGGCTGATCCGCAGCCAGGTCAGCATGACCCGCAGCAGCAGCACAACGTCGTACAGGCGGATCAGCAAAATCAGCACCTGGAACAAAATCCTCAGAAGAGACATATCACCATCCTTTTGGAAAACGGTGCCATTCACTCGCACCAACAACAGGCTGCTCATCGCACCGGCATGGCATAACACGCGCTCAGGAACTGTAAAAGCCTGTTTGGTACTGCCCTCACCCCTAAATCCCCTCCCCCTCATGGTGAGGGGACTTAACACCCTGATTTTACCTGCATTTGGAAAACGCAGAGTTGTTTCTTTACAGCCGCTTACAATCCATTACGCAGGGCGGCTCGGTTGGTCTCAAATCTATCCTGCGGCTCACGCCGGTTTGATGAACTCAAAGAGGGGTCAGGATCAATCGCCATTGAGCATGATCACCGCACCGAAACGGCCCGTCCGCCCGGCTTCTGCCCGGTGGGAGAAAAACTCATGGGGATGACAGGCCGTACACAACCCCGCGACTTCGATCTTTCGAACCCCGACGGCCTGTATGTCATGCCGGTTTGTTTTCCACAGGTCGAGGTGCGCGCCGCTGCCGTTCACCGAGGAGAGAATAAACTCGTCCGCGTCGATAAACGTCTCATGCACCTGGGCCAGCACCTCCGGGCCAACTTCATAGCAGCAGGGGCCGATGCTGGGGCCGATTCCGGCGATGATATCTTGAGGGTTGCACTGGAACTCGGCCACCATCGCGTTGACCGTCGCCGGGCCGATCCCGGCGACCGTTCCCCTCCAGCCTGCATGGGCCAGGCCAGCCACCCGTTTCTTTGGATCGAAAAAGATCATCGGGACACAATCGGCAAAACGCATCATCAGCAAAACGCCCGGATCGGCGGTAATGATGCCGTCGGCCTGTTCCGGTGGGTATCCTTGAGGGGCATCACGCCGGGCGACGATCACTCTGGCGCTGTGAACCTGCCAGGTGGTCCATGTATTCTCAGGCGGAACACCAACGACGGCGGCAATCCGCTGCCGGTTGGCCTCGACATCCCCAGGATTATCGCCGACCGTCGCTCCCACATTGAGCGAATCAAAAGGAGCCTGGCTGACACCGCCCCGGCGGGTGAATATCCCGTGCGTCACGCCATCGAGGTACCTCAGGTTGTCGAATTGATAGTATGCAAGGTCATTCTTGCGGACACGAAACATAGTGGCGGGAGTCTAACACATTGGTCAGGCAATAACCACCCACATTTTGCCGTTTTTTATCACTTTGTAACCATACCTCACACACCGATTGGCGCGATCATTTTCCCGGTTGGCGTGACCACCAAGAATGCATTATCATGAAAAGTGTCATGGGCGAAGTAAAAGACGCCAACGTTACCTGGGAGTCCAGGGTCAACCAAGTATTTGAACTTGGACAGTCCCTCAACGCCGGACTCGAACTGCCCGATTTATGCCAGCGTGTAGTTGATGCTGCCATCAGTTTGAGTGACGCCCAGGTCGGCCTGCTCGTTCTCAACACCCTGGTAACCAGCCAGTACAGCATCAAAGCGGTCGTCGAGGAATCAGGTTCCCCAGACTACACCTCGATCACCATCGACGACGAACCCATCGC
Source organism: Anaerolineae bacterium (assembly GCA_034430335.1). GTDB lineage: Bacteria > Chloroflexota > Anaerolineae > Aggregatilineales > UBA3940 > JAFGOY01. The sequence goes on from DAOUES010000118.1 coordinate 16,294, forward strand.
CGCCCAGGTGCTCAAGCAAACCGGGCCGATCATTCTCCTCGGCAGCGGTGATGTTTTCGACGGCACCGAATTCAGGTACGAGGCAGAATGTCCTGAGATATTCATTCCGATCGTCAATCAGGGCGACCTGGCGGGTGTCCTGGGGGTGAAACGGGCACCAGATGCCCCGCCTTTTCCCGAACACACGGTCGATCTGCTAAACGGCCTCGCAGGTTACGCGGCGGTATCCCTGGAGAATGCTTTTCTGTACCAGCGTGCGATTGAACTATCACGCGAACTCAGCCTGCTGGTCGAATCGTCTAACGCGATTTCGTCGTCGTTGGATCTGACCAGCGTGCTGAACGCAATCGCCCGCTACATGACCCGCGCCCTGGACACTCACTGGTGCATCATCCATTCGACTGTCGGCCCCGAAGACGACCGTTTCATCAGGCTGGCCGAGTATCGAAATGCCGTTTGGAAACCAGGGCAGGGGCCGGTTGTCGATTCTACTTCTATCGTGTGTGATCCAGACAGTCTCTTCCCCGAACCGCTGGCTTCCATCCAATACAATCTTCGCGGGCCAGCAGAAGAAGTCGCCATCCTCAAACAACGGGGGATCAGCCGGAATCTCATCGTGCCGCTCCAGGTCGAAGGCAAGATTATCGGAGCGGTGGAACTGGTCAATCAGCACGACAGCACCCCCTTTACCACCGCCCAGATCAGCCAGAGCCTGCGCTTCGCGCTTGAACTGGCGCTGCTTCACGGCGAAGACGATTTTTACGAGCAGCGCCAGCGGTTGATCGAAACATCGCGCGTGATGCTCTACAATCTCAACGCCGACTGGTGCAACCTGTACTTATTCGACATAGACAGGCAGATCACTGCTAAGTGGCTGTCATATGGCACCGGCATCTGGCTTGAAGACAGCGGGCCGGTGCTGGCCGTCAACGATTACCCGACGCTGACCATCGTTACCAGAGAACAGCGCATTGCGGTACTCCGCAGTTCAAACCCCAACCTGCCGCAGCCAGAGGCCGATCTGTTCAAACCGGTGGGGGCAGGCTCTATGCTGGCGCTCCCCCTCGTTCTGAAAGGAAGGTCAGTCGGGCTTGTCCAGCTATTGGACCTCGACCCGGACCGCGAATTCCTGTCAAGGGAACTGGCGCTGGCTTACACGCTTGCGAGCCAGGCAGCGGCAGCGCTGGAGAATGCACGCCTGGTATTAGATTTACAGCACAGTCTTGTCGAATTGAAGGCCATGCAGGGCCGCCTGATCCACACGGCGCGCTTATCGGCCCTGGGCGAACTGGCAGCGGTCGTCGCGCACCAGGTCAACAACCCGCTGACAACCGTCATGGGAGACGCCGAAATCCTGGTGCAGGACATCGACAAAGATGATCCAAATCATGCTTCGGCGGAGGCGATTCTCCACGCGGGGCGGCGGGCAAAAGATGTCGTCGAGCGGATTCTGGTCATGTCACGCGATGAACGCGAATTCAAGGACCTCGATCTCAATATGACGATTGAGGATACGCTGCAACTGGTTCGTCCGCAGACATCCCGGCACCGGGTCAAGCTGATCGTCAGGACTGCCGACGGGATTCCACCCGTCTACGCCATTCCCGGGCAGCTCGAAGATGTGTGGATGAACCTCCTGACAAATGCCCGTGACGCCGTTTTGCAGCGCAACCCAAAACAGGGCGTCATTACGATCACATCGGCCCTGAGCGAGGATGGTAAAATGGCAGTAGTGACTGTCAGCGATAACGGCAGCGGCATTCCAGCCGCGCATCTCGAATCGGTCTTCGATCCGCTTTTCACCACCAAACCGCGCGGAAAGGGCACCGGCCTGGGATTGTATGTCTGCCGCCAGATCGTTGACGATCATAAAGGAAAAATCACGATCAACAGTGTCCCGAATGAAGGGACCATGATCACCGTACAGATCCCTATAACAACGTCGATTTCCGAGGAGGCATGATGGCTTACATTCTGATCGTCGACGATGACGCCGAGGTATTGGGAACCGTGTGGCGCGCCCTGAGCCGGGAAGGGTTCGAGGTTCTCCTCGCCGACTCGGCAGCCCAGGCCCGCGAACGGATCGAACAGCGCCGCCCTGATCTGCTGATCCTGGACATCATGATGCCCGAAAAGGATGGCTTGCAGTTTTGCCAGGAACTCCGGCACGACGAACGCTATCGGACACTGCCAATCCTGTTCCTGAGCGCGAAATGGCATACCGACGACGTTGTCGCCGGGCTGGATGCCGGGGGCGACGACTACCTCACCAAGCCGTTCGAACTCAAAGAGTTGAACGCCCGCGTCAAAGCGATGCTCCGCCGAGCGCCGCCCTCTGACGAGAGTCCAAGCTCCATCACGGTGGGCGACCTGGAACTGGATACGAACACATTCCAGGTTTCGACGGCGGCCATGGAGAGGATACAGCTAACATCTACCGAATTCAGGCTGATCGAACACCTGATGACCGAACCGGATCAGGCGCACTCCGTACACGAACTGCTCGACGTGGTGTGGGAATATCCACCTGGAACCGGCGACCCGGACCTGGTACGCGCTCATATCCGTAATCTGCGCGCCAAACTGGAACCGGATACACGCAACCCGATCTACATTCACACGATTCACGGCGTCGGCTACATGGTCAAAAGCTGACGCCGGTCGTCCTCGATCGAGAGACGTGATGTCCGACCAACTGACTGCGCTCACGACGTTTACGCTGACTACCGAAATCGTCATCAGACCGGCCAGGTATGAAGACCTGCCTCTCCTGGAGTGGTACGGTCTCTTCTGGCATTTCCGGAACGTTTTTCAAGAGACGTACCGGGAATACGAAGAAGGTGCCCGGCTGATGATCGTCGCGGCGCTCAACGACTTCCCGGTTGGCCGCGTATTCGTCCAGACTGCGGTAGGCAATCCGGTCTACGCCGATGGCTACGACCGCGCCTACCTGTACTCACTGCACGTCATCCCGCCATTGCAGGGGAATGGGATCGGGACAGCGCTGATCAACTACGCCGAGCGGGAACTGGTCAACCGGGGATTTACATGGGTGACCATCGCCGTAGCGAAGGACAACCCCGGTGCCCGGCGTTTATACGAGCGGCTTGGCTACACCCGGTATCACGAAGACAGCGGCGTCTGGAGTTATATCGATCCCGACGGGCAGGGCCACACCATCAACGAACCCTGCTGGGTATTGAAGAAACGTCTCGGAAGCGGGTAGTGGTGTGTAAAGTTAGATTTTGGATCATTTCCCGGCGCTGAAGCGCCGGGCTAAAGATAGGCCGGCCTGCGGGTGACGGCCTATTTGTTCAGGCGAGAACCGTACTGGCGTTCATAATATTCGCGGAACTCGCCGGTTTTGATCTTGCGCCACCACCATTCATTTTCGACGTACCAGTTGACCGTCTGTTCGAGCGCCCTGTCAAAGGTCCGGCTGTGTTCCCAGCCCAGTTCGTGGAGCTTTGTATTGTCGAGTGCGTAGCGACGGTCGTGGCCGGGCCGATCTACTACCGGCGTGATCAGCGATTCGGGTTTGCCGAGAATCGCCAGCATCTGCCTGATCACGTCGACGTTGTGGCGCTCGTTTTCGCCGCCGAGGTTGTAGGCTTCGCCCGGCTTGCCTTCGTGCAGAACCAGGTCGATGCCCGAACAGTGATCCTCGACATACAGCCAGTCGCGAACCTGCATGCCGTCGCCGTAGAGCGGTAGCGGCAGATCGTCGATGGCATTGGTGATGAAAAGCGGGAGCAGTTTCTCCGGGTACTGGAAAGGCCCAAACGTGTTGCTTCCGCGCGTGATGACGGCATTCATCCCATAGGTGACGTGATAGGAACGCACCAGCAGTTCCCCGCCCGCCTTGCTCGCCGAGTAAGGACTGTTCGGTTCGAGAGGATCGCCTTCTTTGAAGAACCCTTCCTCAATCGTCCCGTAGACCTCGTCGGTGCTGACCTGTAAAAAACGGTCGACGCGGTGCTTGCGGCATTCGTCCAGCAGCACATAGACGCCCATCACGTCGGTCTTGATGAACGCATCGGGATCGAGGATGCTCCGGTCGACGTGCGACTCGGCGGCGAAATTCACCACCGCATCGACCCGGTTGGCGGCCAGCACCCCGCCCACCGCATTCCGGTCGGCGATGTCGCCGCGAACGAACTTGTAGCGCAT
>DAOUES010000119.1:0-2633 GCA_034430335.1 Anaerolineae bacterium
TCATCTCCGGCGGCTCCGCCGTGATCCGTTCCGCGACCTCGTACTGGACGGTCACCGCCATCAGGCTCGGCGGCCAGTCGCTCTCCAGCAAATAGCGCAGTACCGCCGACGTGATGTAGTAGGGCAGATTGGCGGCCACCTTGTAGCGCCCGGCATCGTCGCCCAGCAGTTCGCCGATATCACATTTGAGGATGTCCGCCTCGACGATTTCCACCTGTGGGCTGTAGCTGTATCGCTCGCGGAGATAATCGAGCATGCGCCCGTCGATCTCCAGCGCGACCGTCCGGCGGGCGAGTACGGCGAGCCGGTCGGTCAGTGCGCCCAGCCCGGCCCCGATCTCCAGGATCGCATCCTCCGCCCCGACCTCCGCCGCTTCGACCAGCCGATCCAGCGCTCCTTCGGCGATCATGAAGTTCTGGCCCAGGCTCTTTTTCGGCTCGATGCCGAGATGCTTTAACAGATCGGTGATACCCATGCCCCGATTTTACCGCGCATCGCCCAATTGCCCATCTCAGATAGTCCCATCGCATAAAAAGGTATGTTGTCCCCCTTGTTAAGGGGGACAGATTCTCGCGAAGCGAGAAGCGGGGGGTAATCGGCAGTTCAACCCAACTACAAAAACAGGAAGTGTGGTCGGACTAAGTGGTTGTAAAGAAACAACGCCGTATTTTCCGTATAAAGGCAAATTCAGGCTAAGTCCCCTTGCCATGACTGGGGACACGACCTTTTTGATAATCAGATGATTCTTTTGATGATTCCGGGTCGTAGGGGCGCAGCGATGCTGCGCCCGCTGGTCGCCAGAGGCGACCTATCGATTGTAGCCCGGCGGCTTCAGCCCCGGGTTTTCGAACCGTTTATCGAATAATTCGGCAGGTCGTCGTCCTCTGCGGTTGACCTCCCCCTACTCCGGCAGCACCCACACCATCTCGTCCGGCGGCGGCACCGGCAGCAGCAGGTACACGTCGACCCAGTTGTGCCACAGCACCAGATCGTCATCCCCATAGCCCAGGTCGATCCGCATCCCCTTCACCGCCCCCCCCACGTCGAGGGCCTGCCCCGGCCCATAGCCCTTGATGTACATATTCGTAAAGAGCGGGATCACACGCGGATCGGTCGCTACGACACCCTTTGCCAGCGGGATGCCGGTCGGAGTCAGCCCGAAGAACGGATCGCCCGGCTCCTTGTAGTCGGCGGTCGACGGGCTGTAGGAAGTCGCCAGCACGCGAATATGCCGCCAGTAGGTGAACGTCCCCTCCGGTGTCTCGACCTCGCGGAGCACGATCTGCGTGCCGTAGCCGATTATTTCGGACTGGGGCCGCTCGATCGCCCACTCGCCGATCACGGAACGGCTGACCTCCGCGCCGTCTTCACTGCGGATGCTGATCCGCGTTTCGAGTGTGCCGTCCTGACCTTCCTGCATCACCCGCCGGTCGTCGAGTTCCAGGTCGTCGTTGGCGACGTAGATCGTATCGAAGGGGATCGGCTCGTGCTCGGTGGCGATCTCCTCGCCGACCCTCACCAATCGCACGTTCATCCCGGCGGCCAGCGGTGCCTCGACCGGCGGCAGCACGTAATCGTCGTCGACCGGGGCCAGCCCCAGCTCGTCGAGCAGATCGCCGACCGTGTCCCGGTGTGTCCGCATCCGCCATTCGAAGCCGTCGGCGCGGACGGTGGCCGGGATCGACGGTTCAATCGTGACCTCGATTTCCCCGCCGGTGAGATCGAGCAGCGAGGTCGACAGCGGCGGGTCGACCCGGTCGGCCTGGAAGAACACGTACCCGGCAGCCGAGAGCGCCTCGCCGAGCGTCGGTTCGAGCGTATCGAACGATACCTGGGTGGGGTCTTCGCCGCGTGAAACCTGGTTGACGATCACCGTCACCGGGCGGGTGATGCGAATCTCGCGGGGGAGCACGCCGCCGCCTTTCACCCGCGCCGCCCGCGACACGACGATGTTGTCGCCGTCGCCGAGCGTGATTTGCAGATCGGCCAGCATCGCCGCCGGGTCGGATTCACGGGTGTAGCCGGTGATCGTCTGCCCGCCGACATGCACGACGACCGGCTGCTGGTAGGCCACCTCGATCAGCATGTCACGCTCGATTGGCGTATCGACCGGCGGATCGACGAAGACGGTATCGGCCAGCCGGACGCCCGCTGCCTGCACCACCCCGCCGACCGTCTGGCGGTGTGTGCTGAACGTCACCGGCGCATCGTTGGCGATGACCGTCACCGGGATGGCGGTCGCGCGGTAGGCGTAGATTCCCCCGGCGAGCAGCGCAGCGGCAAGCAGCCAGGGCCAGGATCGCCCCGGCCTGCGCTTTGTCGATTTGTGGTGTTTCGGCTTGCGGTTGGGCCGGTAAACACTCGTTGGTCTGGTTCCCGGTAGCGGTAAACGTCGATCAGACATGCATGTATCCAATAAAAAAAGACAGCTCAGAGACAGTGGAGAGGGCCAGGTTGACCTGCGGCACCCGGACGATTCGCCTTATGGCTGCTTCCTCTCGGACCTGACCCGGTTCGACGGCGTCCGCCGCGCAGGACCCGGCCCTCTCCACTGCACCCAAGCTGCCCGCCCGGCCAGATAATCGGGATTCGAGTGACGGTTGTGCTGGTTGGGTTTAGAGTCTATCGTTGGG
>DAOUES010000120.1:0-20058 GCA_034430335.1 Anaerolineae bacterium
CGGCGGGAGGCGTCCGAATCGGTGATCACGGCCTGTGCGCCCCGCGCCGAAGCTGCAACCAGCGAGGTATACAGTCGGGCGGTCAATTTCCCCCGGTAAGCGGGGAAGATCAGCGGGATCAGGTCGTGGATCGTCACCACGATAGGGACAGGGCTGCGAAACGGGCTTCCCCAGTAGGGGACGTGGATCAACTCCGCGCCGATCCGGGCGGCGGCAGCGGGGAAAACCTGCTGCTCGAAGCGCAGCTTTGCCAGGTTGCCGCGCCGGGATTGGCCGGTCTGGTGGAGGGTGATCGACGGTGCAGGGTTGGCAATCTCATCACCGCCGGGGGTGATGATCGTGATTTGCAGAGACGAAAAGTGGCGGGCAAAGGCATCGACCAGGCGGCGAAGATACTGCCCGCTGCCGGTGTCAGGCCGATCCCAGAACCAACCGTTGATCGCGACGTGCATGTCATCACCTTGTGGACCTGATTGTGCCTGGAAACATGCTACCCGAAGATGCCTACCAGGGCCAGGACGACGATCAACGAGCCGATAGCCATCCGCATGATTGCCGACTGGTTGGCCTCGTCTCCCCGGACTTTGCCGACCAGCCACCTGTCGACCGTGCGGCGCATCGGCGGTAAGGCCGTCGCAAAGACACATGCTCCCGACACCGCCGGTCCCCAGCGTGCGCCAAAGAAAACGCTGAACAACAATGTAACGCCAAGCAGCAGGATCAGGGATTGAATGGTGCGGGCAGAAACCGGTTCGCTTCGCGTGGTGTCTTTTTGTTTGCTTGATTGTCTGGCAGCCATAGTGATGATGTGTCTTGGTGAAAGTGTTGGGTGTCTTCCGGTCGAGCAGGAACATTCTACCGTAAGCGGCATGGGGCTTCAAATGCCAGACCAGTTGCGCAAAAGAACAAGTGTTCGTATAATAATGATATGACTATCCGCTCGTCTCCTGATGTATTCGATAAGCTCGCCAGTATCGGCGATTCGGGGCGCTACGAGCCTGCCGGTGACAGCCCGCAGTCGGAGCGTTCGCATACCTGGAAGGCCGACGATCTGCGGTCGTGCATCAGCCACGTGACGACCCCGACCGGCAAAAAGCCGGTTCTCAAGGCTGTATCGACTTCCGCCTGTGAGAAGAACTGCAACTACTGCCCGTTCCGGGCAGGGCGCTCGGCGATGAACCGGGTGAGCTTCACCCCGGACGAGATGGCGTTGGCCTTCGACCGTCTTCAACGGGCCGGACTGGTCGACGGTATCTTCCTCTCGTCGGGCGTGGTGGGGGGCGGCGTTCGCACGCAGGATCAGATCATCGACACGCTGGAGATTATCCGCAGCAAGTACCATTATCAGGGCTACGTCCACGCGAAGATCATGCCGGGGGCCGAGAAAGACCAGATTTTACGGGCGATGCAGCTTGCCGACCGCGTCTCGGTGAACCTGGAAGCGCCCACCGCGCAGCGCCTCGAAGCGCTGGCCCCACGCAAAGACTTCGACGGCGAATTGTTCCGCCCGATGGAATGGGCGGCGCAGATCAGGCGGCAGGCGCAGGCGGAGATGCCCGGCGCGATCCGCGCCAGCCTGGTGACCCAGTTCGTGGTCGGCGCGGTCGGCGATACCGATCTCGAACTGTTGAGCCTGAGCGACCGCCTGTACCGCCAGATGGGATTGGCGCGGACGTATTATTCCCGTTTCAACCCGATCCCGGATACGCCCTTCGAGAATCTCCCGGCGGTTTCCGCCCGGCGCGAGTTCCGGCTCTACCAGGCGAGCTTCCTGCTGCGCGATTACTGCTGGGACGTGGAAGACCTGCCTTTCGAAGGCGAGGGGAACCTGCGGCTGGATGTTGACCCGAAGCGCGCCTGGGCCGATCTGCACCTGCTCCACCAGCCGGTCGATGTGATGGCGGCTTCCCGCCAGGCTTTGATGCGGGTGCCGGGGATCGGGCCAAAGACCGCCGATATGATCATCAGCGCCCGCCGCCAGGCCCGGCTGAAAGACCTCGCACAGCTCAGGGCGCTGGGCGTGCGGGGCGTCGAACGCTGTGCCCCGTATATTCTCCTTGACGGGCGGCGGCCTGCCTTCCAGATGCCCCTGTTCGACTGACGGATACGCCAACCAATCGGGTCACTCAGCCGGGCATTCGAACGGCTCGCTGCCGTCAAAAACCACATGGCTTTCGATGGCCGCCCAGCGCGCCAGATCGACCAGCGGGGTTGGGTGGCCGTCTTCCATCACGGCGGCGACCTCGTACCCGGCAATCGAATCGGTGTCCGGCACACAGATCGGAAGCAGTCCCCAGCCTTCGAACCGGTCGTCCGCCCAGTCGAGGACAAAAATCTGTTGATCACCGTTTTTTAATGCGTCGATGGTCAGCGCATCCGCCGCCGCCGACCAGGGGATATAGGTGGGTTCCGGCCCCGGCGGTGGGTCGACTTCCGGCGCGGCGACCAGCGAAAGATCAGGCGGCAGGTTTTCGGCCAGTGACGTATATCGAACCGCCCAACTGTAATAGAACGCGGGGGAATTTGGGTGAGGCATCAGCACCCATGCTCCTGGTTCGGCCTGATCGAGCAGCGCCCGGCTGTCGACCATGTACCCGGTATCGTCGCTCTGATCGACTGCCGGTAAATAGGCGTAGAAACTGGTAAACAATACCGCGCCGATCAACACGACCATCCCCACCACCGCAAGGTTCATGGTTTGCGGGCGTCTTTTTAGCAGGAACGTTTCTATTTCCGGGCGGATTTTCTCCACTAGGCGCAGCGTGCCATAGCCGACCAGCGGCGTGGCGATTACGTAGACCGGGGTAAGGAAATCGTGCCAGTCGGGGATCGCGTAGGCCAGCACGAATACCAGTTCGGCGACCATCCCCAGCACCAGCATCCAGGCGTACTCTACGTGCTTCTGGAACAACTCCCAGATTCCGACGATCAGCAGCGCCGCGCCCCAGGGCATGAACTGCCGCCCGATCAACCCTATCGCTTCCGGTATACGTTCCAGGATATCGCGCAGCGACAGGGCGAACATCTGTGATTTGAAGGGGCCGCCGGTCAGGTAATCGAGGATCGCCCGCCCGTTTTCGACGAAGGTGCCGCTTGTAGTTGGGCAGTAGTTGCAGAAAGGGGGAGAGGCCGCCGCGCGGATCGGAATGTAGAGATACTGCGCTGCCGCCACGAGGACGATCCCGATCGTGATCGCCAGATTGCGCGGGCAGATCAGCATCGACCGGTCGGTCGATTCGACTGCGTAGAGGAACACGGGCAGCAGCAGGATCATCGTCAGGTGGTTGCCAAAGCTGAAGGCATAGACGGCGGTGGCTGCCCAATAAGCCGCGGGATGCCGTGTCTGGTGCCAGGTGACGAGCAGATAAAGCACCAGCGAAACGTAAAGCGCGTTGAGCGAATACAGCTCGGCGATGCTGGCCTGGTACCAGAGACGGGGCGAAAGGGTCAGCAGCAGGCTGGCAAACAGGCTGACGACCAGGCCGCGCGTCAGCCGGTAGGTGAGCAAAAAGGTGACTCCCACCGCCGCCGCCGCGAAGAGCGCCGAGAGGAGGTTCAAGCGGTAGGCCGGGTTCGGCCCCGGCAGCACCGACATCGCTGCGCGGCCCAGCATCAAATACTGCGGGCTGCCCGGCGGGTGGATCACCCCGCGCACCAGCGCGGCGATTTGCAGTTCCATGCTGTCCAGCGACGGTCCAACGCCGGGGTGGAGGGTCAGCAGGTAGAGTCCCAGCGCCAGCAGGCTGGCTGCCAGCGCCGCCAGCAGGACGATGCGGGTCATGGCCGGTTGTTCGGTCGGTTGTTCGGGCGATTGGGTTTTCGTCACGAGTTTTCTCCATGCTGACAGGGCCGACGCTGCAATTGTGCCGTGAGTGCCGTGCGAGGGCAAGTTTCTCGTGGCGATGATACCCTGTTCGGATCATTGGTTTTTTGGGGAAATTGGCTTATGATTTTACCAGGAACGGATTGTACCGTTTATCAATTGCCCCGGTGATGTTTATCACTATGGGGTTTGACCCAGGCCCGGTAATCTAGAGACTGGACGAATATGTTACGACGTATTGCGCCTGAATGGTATGTCTGGCCGTTTGACGTCCCGGCTACCGGCACGATCATTCACCCCTTTACTGCAAAACGTTCAAATTGTCGGTAAATCGGGTTCTTGACTACCAGCAGCCCGATATTTTTGTGTGAACTAGGAGGCATCATCTTGGCTGAGATAGTAACTATTGACGGCAACGAGGCCGCGGCTTACGTTGCCCACAAGACGAACGAGGTCATCGCGATCTACCCGATCACCCCGTCATCCAACATGGGTGAATGGGCCGACCAGTGGAGCGCGATGGGCATTACTAATATCTGGGGAACCATTCCCCAGGTTGTTGAAATGCAGTCAGAGGGTGGGGCGTCAGGTGCCGTTCACGGTGCGCTGCAAACCGGCGCGCTGACGACCACCTTTACCGCCAGCCAGGGCCTGCTGCTGATGATCCCCAATATGTACAAGATCGCCGGTGAACTCACCAGCACGGTTTTCCATATTGCGGCCCGCTCGGTGGCAGCCCAGGCGCTTTCGATTTTTGGCGATCACAGCGACGTGATGACTACCCGTGCCACCGGCTTCGGTATGCTGTTTTCGGGGTCGATCCAGGAAGTGATGGACAATGCCCTGATCGCCCAGGCTGCGACGCTGGCAACCCGTGTTCCCTTCCTGCACATTTTTGATGGCTTCCGCAGTTCGCACGAAGTCAACAAGATTTTCCGCCTGAGCGACGACGAAATCCGCGCCGTGATCGACGAGGATAAGATACGCGAGCACCGGGAGCGCGGCCTCAACCCCAAAAGGCCGGTCGTTCGTGGTACAGCCCAGAACCCCGATGTCTTCTTCCAGGCGCGCGAAGCGGTCAATCCCTATTATCTCGTGGCAGCCGAGATCGTCCAGGAGACGATGGACCGGTTCGCCGAAGCCACCGGGCGTCAGTATCACCTGTTTGATTATGTCGGCGCTCCAGACGCCGAACGGGTGATCGTGGTGATGGGTTCCGGCGCATCGACTGCCGACGAGACGGTTCGCTACCTGACCGACCAGGGCGAGAAGGTCGGCGTGGTTAAAGTTCACCTGTACCGTCCCTTCTCGGTTGATCACTTCCTGGGTGCGCTGCCGCCAACGGTCAAAGTCATCGTCGCGCTCGACCGCACCAAAGAACCCGGCGCAGCCGGTGAACCGCTCTATCTTGACCTGGTGACAGCAGTCGAAGAAGGCTATGTCTCCGGCGCGGCTCATTTCGACGAGCGCCCGCGTGTGATCGGCGGGCGCTACGGCCTGTCGTCGAAGGAATTCACCCCGGCGATGATCAAGGGCCTGTTCGACGAGATGAGCAAAGCCCAGCCGAAGAATCACTTCACCGTTGGCATCGAAGACGACCTGACCCACACCAGCATCGAATACGATCCAGACTTCGACATCGAACCCAACGACGTTGTCCGGGCGATGTTCTGGGGCCTGGGGGCCGACGGCACGGTCGGCGCAAACAAGAACTCGATCAAGATCATCGGCGAAGAAACCGATAACTACGCCCAGGGATATTTCGTCTACGACTCCAAGAAATCCGGCGCACGCACGATTTCGCACCTGCGTTTTGGCCCGCGTCCCATCGACAGCACCTACCTGATCAGGAAGGCGAACTTCGTCGCGGTGCACCAGTTCGGTTTCCTGGAAACCTACAACGTGCTTGATGCAGCCGCCAAAGGCGCGACCTTCCTGCTCAACAGCCCTTACCCGGCAGACGAGGTATGGGACAGGATACCGCGCACCATTCAGCAGCAGATTATCGACAAGAACCTCAATTTCTACGTGATCGACGGTTACGAAGTCGCCAAAGAGACGGGCATGGGCGTGCGCATCAACACGATCATGCAGACCTGCTTCTTCGCAATCAGCGGTGTGCTGCCGAAAGACGAGGCCATCGACCAGATCAAGAAAGCGATCAAGAAGACTTACGGCAAACGCGGTGAATCGGTGGTTCAGAAGAACTTTGCCGCCGTCGACGCGGCACTCGACCACCTGTACCAGGTCGACGTTCCGGCGCAGGCTACCAGCACCATCGAGATGCCCCCGGTCGTTCCGGCGGAAGCGCCCGAATTCGTCCAGGAAGTCACGGCGACCATCATCAAGGGCGAAGGCGACCTGCTGCCCGTCAGCATGCTGCCCAACGACGGTTCTTATCCCTCCGCCACCACGCAGTGGGAGAAGCGCAACGTGGCGCTCGAAGTGCCGGTCTGGGAAGAAGACCTGTGCATCCAGTGCGGCAAGTGCGTCTTTGTTTGCCCGCACGCCTGCATCCGCGCCAAGCTGTATGATGGGGCCGTGCTGGAAAACGCCCCGGCGACTTTCAAGTCTTCTGATTCGCGCTTCAAGGAAAACAAAGACTGGAAGTATACCATCCAGGTGGCGGTCGAGGACTGCACCGGCTGCCGCCTGTGTGTCGAAGTTTGCCCGGCGAAGGACAAAGAGCAGGCTGGTCGCAAGGCGCTCAACATGGGTGACCAGCTTTCGATCCGTGAGACCGAGCGCGAAAACTGGAACTTCTTCCTCAATGAAATTCCCGATGTGCCCCGCACCGACGGCTTCGAGTTCAAGAATATCAAGAACGTCCAGCTTCTCCGCCCGCTGTTCGAGTTCTCCGGGGCCTGCGCTGGCTGCGGCGAGACGCCTTACATCAAGCTGGCGACCCAGCTTTTCGGCGACCGGATGATCGTTGCCAATGCGACCGGCTGCTCCAGCATCTACGGCGGCAACCTGCCGACTACCCCGTACTGCGTCAATGCAGATGGGCGCGGCCCGGCCTGGAACAACTCGTTGTTCGAAGATAACGCCGAGTTCGGTCTTGGCTTCCGCCTGACCATCGACAAGCAGAACGAGTACGCGCGTGAACTGGTCGACCGCCTGCGTGATGTGATCGGCGGCGATCTGGCCGATGGCCTGATCAGTGCCGACCAGAGCGAAGAATCCGGCATCGCCGCCCAGCGCGTGCGCGTCGAACAGCTCAAAGCGGCGCTCGAAGGTAACAACGACTCGGCGGCGCTCGACCTGTACGGCCTGGCCGATGCACTCGTCAAGCGCAGCGTCTGGATCGTCGGCGGTGACGGCTGGGCCTATGACATCGGCTACGGCGGCCTCGACCACGTGTTAGCCAGTGGGCGCAACGTCAACGTGCTGGTGCTGGATACCGAAGTCTACTCCAACACCGGCGGCCAGAGTTCGAAGGCGACGTCGCTCGGTGCCGTCGCGAAGTTTGCCGCCGCCGGTAAGCCGCTGCCCAAGAAAGACCTGGGCATGATGGCGGTCAACTACGGCTACGTCTACGTCGCCCAGGTAGCGATGGGGGCCAGCGATGTGCAGACGCTCAAGGCCTTCCGCGAAGCCGAATCTTACGATGGCCCATCGATCATCATCGCCTACACACACTGCATCGCTCACGGCATCGATCTGTCCAGGGGGCTGGATCAGCAGGAACTGGCCGTCAAGTCCGGTCACTGGCCGCTGTATCGCTTCGATCCGCGCCTGAAAGAGGAAGGCAAGAATCCCTTCCAGCTCGACTCGAAGGCTCCCACCATCCCGCTTTCGGACTATGCCTACAACGAGACACGCTACAGCATGTTGATCCGCAGCATGCCGGAGCGCGCCGAGATGCTCATGGACGAGGCTCAACAGTTTGTCAATGAGCGCTGGCACAAGTACGAGCAGATGTTGAAGATGTATGAGCCTGAAGCCGAGGCATAAACGCCGCACGTAATCGCTGCGACGAAATCACGGGGCGCTCTGGTTGATATCGGAGCGCCCCTTTTTGATCGGTCAATATCAACTGTCCTTCCAGCCGCTTGAATCTCCATAACTCGAACAGATATACTGTTTACAGGAGATTTGGAATTTCCCCCCTGGTTTTGCCAGAGCAGGAACCAGACGTGCTGAGTCATACCTTGTACAGCTTCAGGTTAGTTCTGGAGAATTGAAATCTGTATTGTGCAGTATATCGAGAGGAGATAGAAAATGAACCTGACGACAACCTATATGGGGCTAAAACTGAAAAATCCACTGGTGCCGTCGGCCTCGCCGCTGTCGGAGAGCGTCGACAGCATCCGCAGCCTTGAAGATGCGGGCGCGTCGGCGGTGGTGCTGTATTCGCTGTTCGAGGAGCAGATCGTCGAAGAGAACGAAGCGCTCGATCACTTCCTATCCTATGGTACGGAAAGTTTTGCCGAAGCCCTCGGTTATTTCCCTGAAATGGAAGACTACCGCACCGGCCCGGAGGAATACCTCGACCTGATCCGCAAGGCCAAAGCCGCAGTCGATATCCCGGTGATCGGCAGCCTGAACGGTGTATCGCTCGGCGGTTGGGTTGACTATGCCAGGAAGATCGAAGAGGCGGGTGCCGATGCGCTTGAACTGAACGTCTACTATCTGCCCACCTCGATTGACATGACCGGGGCCGAAGTCGAGAAGATGTACGTCGACATTGTCAAATACATCAAGAAGAACGTCGACATCCCGGTTGCGGTCAAACTCAGCCCTTACTTCAGCGCGATGGGGAACATGGCAAAGCGGCTTTCCGATGCCGGGGCCGATGCGCTCGTTCTGTTCAATCGCTTCTACCAGCCGGATATCGATCTCGAAAATCTCGAAGTCGTTCCGCGTCTCGTCCTGAGCACTTCCTACGAAATGCGCCTGCCGCTGCGCTGGACGGCGATCCTGTATGGCCGCATTGCCGCCGACATTGCGATCACCAGCGGCGTTCACATTCATGAAGACGTGATCAAGGGCCTGATGGCCGGGGCAAAGGTCACGATGATGGCCTCCGCGCTGCTGCGCAACGGCGCTGTCCGGATCGGCGAAACGCTTGAAGCGGTCAAAGTGTGGATGGACGAGCACGAGTACGAGTCGGTCGAGCAGATGCAGGGCAGCATGAGCCAGAAGAACGTTGCCGAGCCAGCCGCTTTCGAGCGCGCCAACTATATGAAGGTGTTGCAGTCCTGGCGGCCCGACCCATCCGGGAAAGGCTATCAAGGTTAGCCGAGCGTTCTGTAAAGCGAAACGCCCCCCAGCCGGGGCGTTTTTTTGACTTTCTTGCGATATCGGGGAGAGTTGACTACAGTATGCGGGTCTTTCAGACTACCTGAAATTCGCTCGTTTGGGGGAAAACGCATGGATGCGATTGTTCTTGAACGTGTGCTCGATATCAGCCGGAAGATGGCCGAGACGCGGCAGCTCGATCCGCTGCTTGATTACGCGATGTGCGAGGCGATCAATCTGGTCAGGGCGCAGCGCGGCTACCTGGTCCTGCTGAACGACGACGGTTCATTCGATTTCCGCGTGCAGCGTGATAAGGATGGCAATCTCGTCGAAGATGGCGAAGACCAGATCAGCACCTCGATTCTGAACCGGGTGGTGCAGGATGGAGAGCCAATGCTGATCGAGGATGCAATGAGCGATTCTTCCTTTGGCAAGTCAATCAGTGTCGTCGAGTTGAAGCTGCGTTCGGTGATGTGCGTGCCGCTCATCTCGCGCGGGATCACCATCGGCGCGATTTTTGTCGAGAACCGGTTGGCGAGCGGCGTTTTCGAGGATGCCGATCTTCCCCCGTTGATCCTTTTCGCTAACCAGGCTGCCGTCTCGATTGCCAACGCCATGCTCAACGACGATCTCGAAGGGAGGGTCACCGCCCGGACTGCGGAACTGGAACGGGCCAAAGAAAACCTGGAACGTAGCTGGCTCGAAGCCGTCGAAGCGAACCGTCTCCGCACTGTCTTTCTTAGCAATGTCGCCCATGATATCCGTTCCCCGCTCACGATGGCGGTCTCGGCGCTGTCGCTCTTCAAAGATGGGGCGATTGGCAACCTGAACGACGAACAGCTTCGCTGGGTCGATCAGATGTCGACGGGGATACGTCATGCGCTCGATTTGATCCGCGATCTGTTCGACCTTGCCAAGATCGATCTGGGACAGCTAATACTCTACCCGGAGCAAATCGATCTCCAGGCGTTTTTGGGGGAGGTCTACACGGTCGGGAATATGCTGCGTTGGAGCAAGGGGGTGATGTTTCACCTCGATATCGACGATGACCTGCCTGGAATAGTGATCGACCCGACGCGAATCCGCCAGGTGATATTGAACCTGCTGACGAACGCCTGCAAATATACCGAATCCGGGGAAGTGGCCCTCTATGCTCACGCTCTGCCTGATCGACAGGCGGTGCTGTTCGGAGTGGCCGACACCGGGATTGGCATCCCCGCCGGGCAGTTGGAAACGATATTCGAGCGTTTCAAGCAGGGCGATCAGGACATGGCTCATCGCCAGCATGGGACCGGGCTGGGACTGGCGATCTGCCGGGAGCTGGTCGAGATGCACGGCGGGCAAATCTGGGCCGAGAGCGCGGTAGGGAAGGGGGCGGACTTCAAGTTTATCCTGCCCCTTGACGAGAACTGATCTCACATATCGGGCAGGATGACCGTCCGCCAGATGGCATCCAACGCCTGGAGAGCGGTCAGGTTGCGCATCGTCATACCGTACTTCAGCCCTTCTTCCGAGAAATTCCCCGGCTCATAATTCCACGATGGGTGGATGCCATCGCTCGACATGCCCAGGTTAGGGAGCGGCAGCAGCGCCGCGTAGTAATTCCAGAGGGGAATGTTGTATTCTTCGGTCAGCCTGACGATCACGGCGTTGATCGCGTCCACGCGCTCGCTCATCCCGGTCTTTTGAAACGGGGGAATCGTGCTGAGTACCGGGATGACCCCGTTTTCGATGGACACCTCGACCGTCCGGCGCATCAACTCCTCGTATTGATCGATTGGGGTGGTCTGCACGTCGTTGGTGCCGAGCATGATCAGGGCGATGGACGGCCTGGCGAGCCGGTATTCGCATTCCAACGGCGTTTCGTCTGCCAGGCAGTTCGATGAAAATACCGCGTTCGGGTTGTGGACCGTCCAGGCCGACCATCCTCCTTTGGCGGCCAGGGACGTGTTGGCGAAGCTGTTGTCGTTGTACGCATCGACGGTCGAGAAGTAGCCGATCACCGACGCCAGGTAGACGTAATCGTGCAGTTCGTACTCGCCGTAGCCAATCGGGGTGAGAAACGCCTGGTGATCGGTGATGCTGTCCCCGACTTTGGAGAACACATTGGGCCGGTTGCCCAGTTCCTGGCCGGTTTCATAGATTTCCCGCGAAGTCTCTGTAATATTGGAGATATAGGGATAAGCGTCGGCGGGCTGGGTGGGGGTCACCGTTGGCGCTGGCGCCTCCTCGATCATTCTCTCGGTTGGCGCGGCGATGGTTGGAGCCGCCGGGTTCTCGGTGACGTATGGATCGGGCGTCGGCGTGGCTTCCGCCGATGGAACGGTGGGTGTTTTGCCGAGGGCAGTATTGACCACCGCCGCGACGAGGCAGGCCCCGGCCAGCGCGACCAGGCTTCCCAGCATAAAGCCGATGACTTTGTCGGAGTGGTTTTTCCAGAATCGCTGCACGAAATTCCTCATGATTTGCACGACTGTCCATATAGAAACAGCCGGATTTACCAGATAAAGATTATACTCATTTTGTTATTGCCAGCCTGGGACTTTACCACGAATTAATAAAAAGGGCTTGACATCGCCATAACGCTTCCCCTACAATCGTTGTAATTGTCTGGTGTTTGGGAAAAACTCGCCGTCTGGACGAGAAGTCCGCAGCATCGTCAGGAAGGTATAACTGCCTCCCTTCGGAACTTTTTCAGTACCGATAGGGAGTCTTTTTACACACCAAACACTCGCAAGTTTTACATACCAAGGAGAGGAGATTGTTTTTTATGAGCATCAGTCAGTTAGCCAATTCAGTCAGCCCGTCGCCAACAATGAAGCTCAACGAAGAGGCGCGTGCTTTGAAGGCAAAGGGTGAACCGGTGATCCACCTGGGGACTGGAGAGCCGAAGAATCCCGCGCCAAACACGGCGCTGATGGCTGTGGCGGCGAAACTCGAGGAGGGCCAGTTAAAGTACGTGCCGACCGGTGGGCTGCCTTCATTGAAGAACGTGATCATTCAATATACTGAGGAGAACTACGGGCGAACTCCGGCGCAGCAGAATGTGATCGTCTCGAATGGGGCCAAGCACTCCGTATACAATATCCTGCTGGCCGTTGTCGACCCCGGTGACGAGGTCATCCAGATCGCGCCATACTGGGTCAGCTACCCGGAGATGGTCAAGATGGTTGGCGGTGTTTCGGTTTTCGTGACTCCGGAAAGCGATACTTTCCAGCCGACGATTGAAGAAATCGAGCGGGCCGTCACGCCAAAGACCAAAGCGATCATTGTGAACAGTCCGAACAACCCATCCGGGGTGGTCTATCCCGACGATTTCATCGGCGCGATAGTCGAGTTGTGCGAGCGGCGCGGCATCTACCTAATCATGGACGATATCTATCACAAGCTGGTTTTCGGCGATGTTTCGCCAGCGCCGGGTTATCGATACTCAGATAAAGAGATCGACGACTCGATGATCATCGTGGTCAACGGCGTCTCGAAAATCTACGGGATGACCGGCGTCCGCATCGGGTGGACGGTTGCCAGCCGCGAGGTTGTCTCGGCGATTGGCAAGCTCCAGGGGCAGACGACCTCGTGCGCCTCGGTGCTCTCACAGGTAGCCGCCGAGGGAGCGCTGGTCGGCGGGCAGGGGATGGTCGAAGACCTGCGCGTGGAACTGAAGAGAAACCGGGACGAGTTGGTGCAAAGTCTGCAAGCCCTGCCCGATCTCAAGATCAATATACCGGGTGGGACGTTCTACTGCTTCCCCGATTTCTCGGCCTACAACAAAGATTCGAATGCGTTAGCCGCCTTCCTGCTCGAAAAAGCGCTGGTCGTCACCGTACCGGGTGTCGACTTTGGCATGGAAGGCCACCTGCGGATCAGCTACTCCGGTTCGCTTGATGATGTCCAACAGGGCGCAGCGCGCATCAAGTGGGCGCTCGACCCAAATTCACCTGCCGAAATCATGGCCGGTGATCGTAAATTAGTGAGGGATTGGCTATGAGTCATCTACTAAATCTAAGAACACCCGCACAGGATCAGGCGGAGGCGCTCAAAAGCGACTACGATCTTTCCAATCACGGGCTGACCAATCTGAATACCGTCTACTGGAACCTGCCGCCTGAGGCGCTCTACGAGGAAATCATCTTTCGTGGGGAAGGTCACATCACCCATGAAGGCGCGGTCGTCGTGCGTTCGGGCAGGCACACTTCCCGCGCTGCCGGTGACAAGTTCATGGTCAAAGAACCATCAACCGAGGAAGATATCTGGTGGGGAGAATACAATCGCCCCTACGACCCGGAGCTGTTCAAGGGGCTGGCCGACCGGATTCGTGCCTTCGTGCAGGGGCGCGACCTCTTTGTGCAGGACTGCTTTGTTGGCGTCGATCCTATGCACCGGCTGCCGATCCGGATCATCACCGAATACGCCTGGCATTCGCTGTTCTGTTGGAACATGTTCGTCAAGCCGGAATCGGCTGAAGCCTATCGCAACCACGTTCCAGAGTTTACATTGATCTGCGTTCCCTCGTTCCAGGCGGATGTGGAGATCGACAAAACGCACAGTACTACAGTGATCGCCCTCAGCTTCGAAAAGAAGCTCTGCCTGGTCGGTGATACGGCCTACGGGGGAGAGATCAAAAAGTCGATCTTCACCGTGATGAACTATCTCATGCCGCGCAAGGGTGTGCTGTCTATGCACTGCTCGGCGGGCATGGGCAAGGACGGTGATGTCGCGCTGTATTTCGGGCTGTCAGGCACCGGTAAGACGACCCTCTCCGCCGACCTGAGCCGCCGGTTGATCGGTGATGACGAACACGGTTGGGGAGATGATGGCATCTTCAACTTCGAGGATGGCTCTTTTGCCAAAGTGATCCGGCTGTCGCCGGAAGCCGAACCGCAAATCTATGCCACAACCCGCCGCTACGGGACAATCCTCGAAAACGTGATCTATGATCCTGTTTCCAGGGAGATCGATCTGGATGACCCGGCCATAACCCAGAACACGCGCGCGTCTTACCCACTCTCATTTATCGACAATTCCGTCCCTGAAAAAATGGGTGGGCACCCGAAGAACGTCATCCTGTTGACATGTGACGCGCGCGGCGTGATGCCGCCCATCGCCCGGCTGACGCCTGCCCAGGCGCTCTATCACTTTATCTCAGGCTACACGTCGAAGGTCGGCGGGACTGAGGCTGGCGTTGGCAATGACCCGGCCCTGACCTTCAGCGCGTGCTTTGGTGCGCCCTTCATGGTTCACCACCCGGCAGTTTATGCCGACCTCCTGCGTGAGAAGATCGTTGCGCATGATGTCAACTGCTGGCTGTTGAATACCGGCTGGGTTGGCGGCCCCTTTGGAGTAGGCCAGCGAATCAGCATCAAGTATACGCGTGCCCTGCTCAACGCGGCGTTGAACGGTGAACTGAATGACGTGACATTCTATAAAGACCCGCTCTTTGGTTTCGAGGTGCCTGAGCAGTGCCCCGGTGTGCCCGACGAGGTGCTCCACCCGGCGGCTTCATGGCCGAGTGAAGATCAGTACTGGGACAGGTATCGCCAGCTTGCGCAGCGGTTCATCGATAATTTCGAGAAGTATGCTTCGCACTGCGCTTCCGATGTTTGCGAAGCCGGGCCAAAACCGTAACCCGCACCCTTTCAGAATCAACACACCGGCGTATATATAAAATGCCGGTGTGTTTTTTTATCCCCAATTCTCGTTAAGCGCGGTCTGACGGCGGCGCTTACTCGTGCCGTTTGACAATTCAGAACTCTTTTGGCATGCTATGTGAATAGTATCAGAGTACTATATGGACAAAACTGTGTGAAAGCTTCCTGGCGATATTGTCGCCAACTGGCCGATCACATTTTGCGCGTCTGAGCCTGTTCAGATGCATCCCTGAGTGGCTGGCGACTGTAGGGTGGTTCCATTACATTAACCGGTTGTAGAATAAGCAGCATTTACCAGAACTGGCTGGTAAGCGCTTTTTGGTGAAGCAAATCGTAATGGTGTGAAATTGGTCAGTCGTGGCAATGCTGCCGGAAGCTATGGCAAAAGAATTTTATTCGGCTTGATGTAAGATGGACGGCCCAGGTGTTCGGCGCTTGCCTCGGCGGTTTCGAAGGAAGGTTCTGACCGATGCTTACGGATTCGACGCCCGACAAAGACTCGAAAAACTTGAACTCACAAACGCAAATAGGACTGGATGAAGGGTATTGGTCTGCGCTGTTAAATGAAGGTGAATATACCGCCAATGTGAACGAACAGAACTCGAATGGAAATGGCTGGGTTCACGCGGTTCGAAATCAACCGGCCAGCCAGGACTATGAAGTCGGCGAAAGTTCCGACGTGCAGGATTGGCGTGTTGCTCAAGAAACCTGCGACTGTGACGCTTCGGTCAACCTGGTCGTTCGTGGGTATAATCAGGGCGGCCTGTTGGTCTCCTGGAGCAGCCTGCGGGGGTTCGTGCCCGCCAGCCAACTGATCGATTTCCCCGTCGATGTCGACGAGTATTCCCGGCGCTCGCTGCTGGCAAAGTACGTCGGCAAAATGCTGGATTTGCGGATCATCGAGATCGACTCTTCGGCTGACCGCCTGATCCTGTCAGAGCGGGCGGCAAACACCGAACCCGGCCAGCGCGCCGAAGTGCTGACCACGCTGGAAGCGGGGACGGTGGTCGAGGGGCAGGTGACCAATCTATGCGATTTTGGCGCATTTGTCGATCTGGGCGGTGTGGAGGGCCTGATCCATATTTCCGAGTTGTCATGGGGACGGGTCAACCACCCGCGCGATGTGCTGAAAAGCGGGCAGCAGGTCAAAGTCCATATCATGTCGGTTGATTCTGACGAGGGCCGGGTGGCATTGAGCCTCAAGCGTATGCAGCCTGATCCCTGGGCCTCGGTCGAAAATCGCTACGAGGTCGGGCAGATCGTCGAAGGGGTGATCACCAACGTGGTCGATTTCGGCGCGTTTGCCTGCATCGAGGAAGGTCTCGAAGGGCTGGTCCATATCTCCGAGTTGGCCGAAGGCCAGTTCCTGCACCCCCGCAACGTGGTCAACGAAGGCGACCGCGTGAAGGCGCGTATTCTGAATATCGACGGCTCGGCCCGCCGGTTGGGGCTTAGTTTGCGTGAGAATATAAACAACGGCAGCTCATCCCATTAAACTGGTGAGAGTTTCCTTATTTCACTCGCAACTGGATAGTAGACTGTGGGCTGCGTGATAGTCAGGCGGCCCCTTTTTCTATTTTTGTGTTCAGCACGGCAGCCTGTCGCCGGGTTATGCGTGATAGCTGCCTGGGCGCACTCCTTACCTGACGTTTGTTCGTGTTTTCGACGAGGTTGTGATAAAGTGCTTCTATCTCTTTTGCCGGTTCTTTTGCAGTTGTATTGGTATAACCTGGTGGTAATTGATGAGTGAACGGCGCTCTACTTCGGGCCAGACTTCTCCCCATAAGACACAATCTCCCGGTTCTGGCGCTGCCGGTCAACAAAAGGCGAGCCGCCAGCCGTCAAAGGCCGGTACGACGCATTCCGGTGTGCCCGCTTCTCGTCCCTCGCCGCAGAAGAGCCAATCGGCCAGCTCGAAGAAAACGTCGCCCTCTTCGCGCCGGACAAATTCCTCAAACAGCAAAAAGAATTCAAACAACAATGGCCTCCGCACGCTGCCCTCTGTTCAGGGGGTTAAGGTCAAATCGCGGAATCCTGCCCGCCCGGCGGCTGCCGAAACGACGCCGCCTCCCGCCTGGGCAAAGCGCGTCTGGAAAGAACTTCCTCCTTTTGTGGACGAATTACTTGCCTTTTTGTTGATCGGCCTGGGGCTGCTTTCGTTCTTGATCCTTCTCAGCCCCGAAAGCGGCGCGATGGGGACGTTCTGGTCGATTCTCCTGCGGCAGTTGTTCGGGATTGGGGCGTTTGTCATCCCGGCGCTGGTGCTGGCCGCTGGAGCAATCCTGCTGGTTCCGAAGATCGGGATCGTGGTCAGAATCAACTGGTGGCGCTTCGCGATGGGCGAGGTGTTCTTCGTGCTGCTGCTGGCCGTCATCCATTCGCAGATTCGGGCCGGCATCGGCGGCGAAGCCGGGCGGATCGAGGCTTTTGCCCAGGCGATGGAAGGGCGCGGCGGCGGGCTGGTCGGCTGGGCAATCCAGGATTTGATCCACCTGCTGCTGGGCGACATGGTAACCGGGATCGTGCTGGTATCGGCCCTGGTATTGAGCGGCCTGATGATGATCGGCGTGCGCCGCCGACAGCTTCTCGACCGCCTGGATCGCCTTCAAGAAAAGGCGCTCAAACTTGCCGATCAATGGGAACCGCCTGAACCGCCGGAGCCAGTCGCCGAGGAAAAATTCACCCGGCAGATTCCGCTGCCTCGTCCCCAGATCGTCGGCGATGGGATGGTCGAACTGCCTGCCTATCCGGGCCGCCCGTCGATTGTCACCGGCGAGCGCGGGGCGGGGGCACTCATTGCCGCCCGACCGGGGGCGATGGACGGTGGACAGACTCCCTTCCGGCAGGGAGAAGATCGCCCGACCTCGCGCATCGAGCGGCTCAAGGCCCGTCACGACGAAAAACACGACGAGATGGAACTCCGCTTTCAACTGGAAGAGATGGTCGACCGGCGGAAGACCCGCAAGCGCAGTGACAAGCTGCCGTCGCTCGAGCTGCTCGACGATGTCAAATTTGATCGCCCCAGTGACGAGGAGATCAACATCAGTGCGGTGATCATCGAGGAAACCGTCGCCGATTTTGGCATGCAGGTGAAGGTGATCGGCGTGAAAGCCGGGCCGACCGTCACCCAGTACGCGGTGCAGCCCTTCACCGAAGTCGAGCGCGACGGGGAGAAGATCATCCAGCGGGTGCGGGTGACGCGCGTGGCCGGTCTTGCCAACGACCTGTCGCTGTCGCTGGCCGCCCCCAGTGTCCGCATCCAGGCCCCGGTGCCCGGCACCAGTTATATCGGCATCGAGGTGCCCAACATGCGCCCAGGGGTCGTCTCGCTGCGCCCGGTGATCGAATCCGAGCAGTTCTACCAGGTCAAAGGCCCACTGGCCCTGGCCCTGGGGCGCGAAGTCGACGGCAGGCCGTTTGCCGTCGACCTGGCGAAGATGCCCCATATGCTGATCGGCGGGACGACCGGCTCCGGCAAGTCGGTGTGCCTGCGCTCGATTGCCACCTGCCTGGTGGCGAACAACCGGCCCGACAGGCTGCGCCTGATTATGATCGACCCGAAGATGGTCGAACTGGTGCGCTTCAACGGCCTGCCCCACCTGCTGGGGCGCGTTGAGGTGCAGCTCGACCGGATCATCGGGGTGCTGCGCTGGATCACCCGCGAGATGGACCGCCGTTACAAGTTGATGGAAGAAGCCCTGGCCCGCAATATCGATGTCTATAATCGCGGGCGGTACTACAAACACCGCCTGCCGCATCTGGTGGTATTGATCGACGAGCTGGCCGAGCTGATGATGGAGTATCCCGACGAAACCGAGCACCTGATCACCCGTCTGGCGCAGATGGCCCGCGCTACCGGCATCCACCTGGTGGTGGCGACGCAGCGCCCCAGCACCGACGTGGTCACCGGCCTGATCAAGGCCAACTTCCCGGCCCGCATCTCCTTCGCGGTGGCTTCCGGCATCGACTCGCGCGTGATCATCGACTCGGTTGGGGCCGAAGACCTGATCGGGCGGGGCGATATGCTCTACCAGTCGCCCGAAGCGGCAGCCCCGGCGCGTATCCAGGGCTGCTTTGTCAGCGATATCGAGATGGAGCGCATTGTCGATTACTGGGTCGACAACTGGGAGTGGGAGGAGGACGGTTCTGAAGCTCCCTGGGAGCGTTCGCTGAGGCGTCAGGCGGTGATCGAGGAAACCGACGAGATGCTGATCGAGGCCATTCGCATCGTCCAGCAGGACGGCGAGGCGTCGGCCTCGCAGCTACAGCGCAAGCTCAACGTCGGCTACCCGCGCGCCGGTCGCATCGTCGACTCGCTGTTCCGGCTGGGGGTGGTCGGCCCGGAAGAGACCGGTGGGCGGACGCGCGAAGTGCTGATCAAACCCGGCGAGGACCCGGTCGACTACATCCTCAAGCAGCGAACCGGCAGATTATGAACACCCGAACACGCCAATTGAATCTGGCTCTGATCGCCGCGCTGCTGGCGGCGATCTTTAGCTTCGCCGCCGCCGGTTCCGCCCGCGCCGACGACGATATTCCCCCGCCGCCCGAACCACCCGCCGATCCACCTGATCGACGATTCGGCGCGGTCGAAACCTACCACACACCCGAACTGGCCGATGAAGCGAACGTCGGGTGGACGCGGATCATTTTCTACTGGAGCGAACTGAAAAAGGACGGCCCCGGCGAGTGGAACTGGTTTCACGCGCCGATCTACCGGATCGACCGCGAGATCGAGGGAGGGCGCGAGATCGTCGGGGTGATCAAGCATACGCCCGCTTTCGCCACCGACGGGATGGCCGGGGCCGGGGTGCCGCGCGGCCTGTATCTCCCCGTCGACGATCCTGAAAACCTGTGGGCGGTGTTCGTACGCGAACTGGTCGAAGCCTATCGCGGGCGCGTGGATCGCTGGGTGATCTGGAACGAGCCGGACATTGACCTGGAGACCTTTGGCGCGGACTGGCAGGGCACCACCGCCGATTATGTCCAACTGGTCAGAGTCGCTTATCTTGCCGCCCACGAAGTGAATCCCGATGTCAAGATTCACCTGGGCGGGCTGACCTACTGGCACAATCCCGGTTATCTCTCCGAATTCCTGGCCCTTGTGAGCGAAGACCCCGCCGCCGCCGAAAACGGTTACTATTTCGACGTGGTATCGACCCATATTTACTTCAAGCCAGAATCGACGCTCGATATCGTCGGATCGCTGCGGGAAACGCTGGCCGAATACGGGCTGGAAGACAAGCCGATCTGGATCAACGAAACCAATGCGCCGCCCTACGACGATCCGGCCCAGCCCTGGGACGATCCGGGCTTCCCGGTCACCCAGGAGATGCAGGCTTC
>DAOUES010000121.1:0-10255 GCA_034430335.1 Anaerolineae bacterium
GTCGAAGGCATCACGACATAGATGCCGGGGAAATGCGTCCACAGGGATTCGAGGCTCTGAGAGTGATGTGCGGCGATAGCACGCCCGGCACCGCCCTCTGTCCGGCAGACAAGGGGGACGCTGGTTCGCCCGCCGAACATATAGCGATTCTTCGCCCCCTGATTGGCAAGCTGATCCATCGCCAGCGGGGTAAAGTCCACATACATAATCTCGGATACGGGGCGCAGCCCCGCCATCGCCGCGCCGACGGCGGCACCGGCAATCGTCGCCTCGGAGATCGGCGTATCAAGCACGCGCCACTCGCCGAACTCCTCCCAGAGTCCGCGCGTGGCTCCATATGCGCCACCATACAACCCGATATCTTCACCCATCAGGAATACGCGCTCGTCCTTTTGCATCTCTTCACGCATGGCCTGCGCCAATGCCTGGGAGTACATCATTTCGGGGAACTGCGCCGGGTTTTCTTTGATTGCTGCCCGCAGGCGGCGGTCATTGGCGAAGTCCTCAGCCGTCCATTTTGCCGGGGCGTAGACATCGGTGGTCAGTTCTTCCGCCTCAGGAACCGGGGATGCTTCACTGAATGCCATTGCCCGGTCAAGTTTATCGCTGACAAATTCGTCTAACGCTTCGAATTCTTCTTCGCTGATCACGCTGGCGGCGATCAATCCCTGTCCCATCGTCTTGATCGGATCACGGCTGCGCCAGTCGGCTTCTTCTTCTTTGGTGCGATAGGCACGTGGATCGGAGTGCGAATGGCCAAACCAGCGATAGGTTTTGGCCTCTATCAGCGTGGGGCCTTCTCCTCGCCGCGCCCGTTCGACCGCTCCCTGCACGCTGGCACGCACCGCAAGGGCATCCATCCCGTCGACGACCACGCCGGGAATGCCATAGGCGGCAGCCCGCTCGGCGACATCCGGCAGCTTGCTCGCTTTTTTCCACGGAACCGACATCGCATACAGGTTGTTTTCGACCACGAACACCACCGGCAAATCCCAGAGGCTGGACATATTCAGCGCTTCGTGGAAATTGCCGGTATTACTGGCACCATCGCCAAAGAAACACAGCACTACCCGGTCGGTTCCCTGGATTTTCTGGGCCAGCGCCGCCCCGACCGCCACCGGGATGTTACCCCCGACGATGCCGGTCGCGCCGAGGTTGCCATGTTCGACGTCGGCAATGTGCATCGATCCGCCTTTGCCCCGGCAGTATCCACCCGATTTACCCAGCACTTCGGCCATCATCTTGTTGTAGTGTTCCTGCTTGGCCTCAGGTGTCCTGGCGGCAGAGTCGCCATGAGCATGGGCATGACCATGACCGCGATGGGTGCTGGTAATCAGATCGTCGTCACGCAGCACGGACACCGCGCCAACCGCCACCGCTTCCTGCCCTGCGTACAGGTGCGAGGCACCCTTCAAAACAGCGCGGCCCAGGAGATTGGAAATATTGTTTTCGAGGGCGCGTATTTCCATCATCTGTCGCAGGATATCGACAACCTGCGCCTTCGTAAGTCCCTGCTCCTCGATCATGGCAGCCATATTGTTGATAGTCTCTTCTGCCGATTTACTCCCCATCGAGCCAATCCTCCAAACAGGTATCCTTCGCCAACCAACGGGATAACGGCAAGCTTGCAGCGAATCAAGTTGCCGGGGGGGGCTGTGGCTGAACAGCCTGCGTTCAGACCACAGCACCCTGTCTATCATTGCGAGGTAGTAAGCCGTGCCTGTTCCGCGTCAGTTTCCGGCACCGCTCTTCTGTCCAAGCCTGCGCAGCTTTTCCAGTTCCTCGCCTGGCAATGCATTGGGTGTGCCTAAAGTACAGGTCAAATAGTAGGTATAGGCAGCGTGTTCGAGCCGTTCCAGGGCGATCAATGCTTCTTCCAATGTCTCGCCCACCGATATCGATCCATGATTGCTCAGTAGCACTGAATTGTGATGCTTGATGTGCTCGCGGATACTTTCGGCCAGTTCTGTGGTTCCCGGCGTCGCATAGGAGGCGGTCGGCACATCGCCCAGCGCGATCAACACTTCGGGCAGGAAATCCGTCGGAAACGGAATCCCGGCGATGGTCAATGCGGTGGCAAAGGGGGGATGTGCATGAAGAACGGCGTTGACGTCAGGCCGCTGCCGGTAGACCTCCAGATGCATGTTCAATTCGGATGTCGGTTTCAAGCCGGGTTTGCCGAACAATATCTCTCCATGCATATTGACGACAATCGGATCGTCCGGTTCCATCGACATTTTGTATAAACCACTGGGCGTAACCAGGAACATATCTTCGCCAAGACGCACGGAGATATTCCCATCGCTGGAACGAACCAATCCCCGGTCTGCCACAATTCGTGTCACCCGCACGATTTCTTCTCTCAGCCGGTAATCACTTGCGATCTGCATGTTCACTTTCCTTTAAGCAGTCCCTACCGATATCTGTACAGCGCCGGACAATGATCTTCCGGCGATGTGTTCATATGTTCATTGAAGAACAAATGAACAACATAATCGTATCACCAAGTATTTGTTTTGACAAGTCGATCTCGATCCCTGCTGTGCAGTTTCCACCTTCCAGCCCTCCGGCGAACCGGACAAAACAGCTTCGAAACTCCCTCTGAAATGAACCTGTTTGCGCAGTTAGTAGGCTGTGTTGACATTTGCGAATTGATTATCATACCCCCCACCGCCGAGCCTTCGGTTCGCTGCCTCCCCTTTGCGAAGGGGGAGGAAAATTGAGCTTTGACGGAGGTCAAAGCGAAATAGGAGGGGGTTTTACCGTTTTCTATTGACATATGGTAGGCGCTGTATTATCATTCCGATAGTTAAAACGCAAGAAAACGAAAGATTTCGTCAGTTTTCGGTAGTTCTGTTTGCTTCCACTGGCATCCGGGCAGGCGATCAACGTCACCGGTGGGCAGGAAATGCGCTGATGCCCTATCGGGTCTTCACACCCTGAAAACTTGTCGTCCCCCTTCGCTAAGGGGGGACGGATGCGGAACGTAGTTCCGCACAGGGGGGTGATCTATGCTAATGCATAACATTCACATCCTCCAGAAACGACAGGGGAGAGATCATGGCAGACAAACAGGCGATACTTCACGAACTACTCAGTATGTCCCGCACGATAGGCGATCCCGACGCCGGGCATGTGATCCTCGGCGAAGGGAACACCTCGGCGCTGATCGATGAGAACACGTTCTTCGTCAAGGGCAGCGGCGAACAGCTCCGCACGATAGAGGAAGACGGCTTCGTCGAGGTCGACATGGCCCGTGCGCTGGCGCTGCTGGATGGCAAGGCGTTGAAGGGCGCGGCGCTCAAAGAGGCGCTGCTCACCACCAAAGTCGATCCCGACATTCCCGGTCGGCCCTCGGTCGAGGTGCTGCTGCACGCGGTCGTGCTGCATCACACCGACGCGAAGTTTATCGGCCATACTCACACAACTGCGGTCGGCCAACTGCTGTGCTCCGAACGGGCCGAAGCTTACGCCCACGCCCGCCTGTTCCCCGATCACATCGTGCTGTGCGGCCCGGATTCGGTGTTCATCCCCTATGTCGATCCCGGTTTGCCGCTGGGTCGTGCCGTCTACGAGGCGATTGAGAACTTCAAGGCGAAGTACAACGTGCCGCCCCGCACGATCATGCTGCAAAATCACGGCCTCGTCGTGCTGGGGCAAACGGCGCGTGACGTTCACCAGATTCTTGATATGACCACCAAAGCCGCGCATATTTACGCTGGTGCCTACGCCGCAGGCGGTCCGGTACCGATGTCGCCGGAGCAGGTCGATCATATTTTCAACCGCGAAGACGAACACTACCGCCGCGCCAAGCTGATGGGCACCGACTGACCGACCTCGCAACGCAAAGGACGGGCAACCATCGTCGCCCGCCCAGAATGTTTTTAGCCCGGTGCTTAAGCGCCGGGAAAGTCAGCCGTCCCCTATTCCGGCGAAAATGCCTCTTCGAGATCGCTGATCGCGCGGGGAAAGCATATGGAACTTCATAATTGTTTGTACCTTTGAAAAGCCTCAATCCATTCCGTTGACTGATCCGGGTCGCAGCGTTTCATTCCGTCCATGTTTGCCACCACCCGGCGGGCTTCCGAGAGATTGCCGATTTCGCCGAGCGTGATCAACTGCATCAGCGCATTGCCGATCACCGTTGCCTCGACCGGTCCGGCGAGCACCGGCCTGCCGGTGGCGTCCGCCGTCATCTGGTTGAGCAGCTCGTTCTGTGATCCGCCCCATCGAACTGGACGCCCATCACCCGCCTCGATTCCGCACCGAGGTCAACCGCAAGAACGGTCTTCGTTTTCATCATGCTCAGGTGGGATACCCTCCTCCGGCGGCGGCGGTGCCCCGTTCCTCCGCAATCTTCTGGGCGTAATCATCGGCTTTGTATGCCGCAATCGGATCGGTATTCAGGCCCATTTCCTCGCGCACTTTCGCCAGCAGTGGGCGGACATCCGTCTCGTAGGCGTCGGTCAGCACACGGTGAGCGCCGAGCACATTGCCGCCGTTCTGGGCTTCGTGCAGACTCTTGTAGTCGACGATCAGGGCTTTGGCATACGCCACCTGGCAGTTCAGCACGCTTTGCAGCATCGCTTCCAGCTTCGGCTCGATGTTGTGGCTCTGATCGATCATGTAGGCCACGTTGTCGGCCAGTTCGCCCGCGCTGACCAGTTCGGTGAAGATCGTGAACAGTTCGAACGGGTTCTCCGTCCCGACGATCAGGTCGTCGTCGGCGTACTTACGCGCATTGAAGTGGAATCCACCCAGGCGGCCCTCATCTAATAAGAAGGCGACGATGTAGGCGATATTGGTGCCCTGCGCGTGGTGCCCGGTATCGACCAGCACTTCGGCCTGCGGGCCGAGCTTCAAACACATGGCGTAGGCGGTGCCCCAGTCGCACAGATCGGTGTGATAGAAGGCCGGCTCGAAGAACTTGTACTCGACCAGCATCCGGCTGCCCGACGGTAAGTGTTTGTAGGTTTCTCTAAGTCCTGCTTCCAGGTAGTGTTTCCGCTTGCGGATGTCATCCTGCCCGGCGTAGTTGGTGCCATCGGCCAGCCAGACGCTCAGGATGTCGCTGCCGGTCTTTTCCATGATCTCGCAGCACTCGACCATATGGGCGACGGCGTCCTCACGGGCGGCAGCATCCGGGCTGCAAATCGACCCCAGCTTATAAGCGTCTTCCTGGAAGAGATTGGGATTTATCGCCCCGATGGAAACGCCCTTTTCCCCGGCGTACTGCTTGAGGGCGGGCCAATCGTCGGTTTTGTCCCAGGGAATATGAAGTGCGACGGATGGGGCAATCCCCGTCAGGCCGTGGATATAGGCAGCATCGGCCAGCTTTTCGTGGACGGTGTTGGCCGCGCCGCGCCAGGCAAAAGTCTTGAAGCGCGTTCCGCTGTTGCCATATCCCCAGCTTGGCGTTTCGATATGCTGCGCTTTCAGTTTCTCTTTGACGGCATCGACATCGATGCCTTTGCGCATCAGGTCTTCTACAAGTTGTTCATAGGTAGACATAAGCAGTAGCTCCCAATCCTACGGAAGATGGAACACTTTGATAAAACACGTGGTAAAATTGTTGAAAGCTGACGAAATCTTTTGATTTCTTTCGAATTGAGTGTTGACATAATAATACAGGGCCTGATGTATGTCAATAGAAAAGGGCGTTTTCGGCACATTCCATTAGTTTTCGAAAGCCGGCCCATCCTGAAATATGAATTGTCAGGTACAATCAGGGTATTGAACTTTCAGTTCAGACAGGATCGATGAATGAATGATGACATGACCACCTTTGAACGACGCCAGCGCATCGTCGCCCTGGTCAATGACAATATGAGCGTCAAAGTCTCTTCGCTGGCCGAATTGTTCGACGTGTCAGAGACGACGATCCGCAACGACCTCGCCTTTCTCGACGAAGAGAACAGGCTGAGGCGGGTTCGCGGCGGGGCGGTGCCAATCGAGGATGACAATGCAGCTTCCTTTGCCGGGCCGATCAATATTGTGAATGCCAAGGCGAAACGGCGGATTGCCCGCTGGACCGCCGATATGGTCGGGGATGGGGAGTCGATTCTGCTCGATGCCAGCACGACGGTGCTCTGCATGGCTCCCTATCTCGAGAAGTATCGGGGCCTGACCATCGTCACCAATGGGATCGATGTAGCCCGCATTCTGGCGGAAAACCCATCGAACACGGTGGTTCTGATCGGGGGGGTGGTCAATACCAGCGGGAAAGCGATCATCACCCTGGCGGGCACCAGCATCGCCTCCAATCTCCAGTTTCAGACGGCCTTCGTCTCCGGCGTCGGCTTTTCGATAGAAGCCGGTCTGACCGAGCGCAGCTTCGAACAGGCAAGGCTCAAGCAGATGCTGCTGGCATCGGCCAACCAGACCATCGCCCTTGTCGATTCCTCGAAGCTGGGGAAATCCGGGTTAGCCCCGCTGCTCGGTATCGATTCCATCTCGCACCTTGTCACCGATGGAGACGCAGAGCCAGAGTTCGTCGACCAGGTGCGCCAGGCCGGGCTGAATATTACCGTCTGCTCGGATGACCGGGTGACCTCCTACACCCAGCAGGCGGAAAAGGGCTACCGGATCGGGTTTGCCAACCTCAGCGAAGAAGACTCTCAAATCGCGGTCGATGTCCGTCGTGGGTTGGAACGGGCGGCCCAGAACCTGAGCAACATCAGTCTGGTCGTCGCCGACAACCGCCTTGATCCGCAGCACGCGATCCAGGTCGCCGACGATTTGATTGAACAGGCTGTCGATCTGGTCATCGAGTACCAGATTGATTACAAGACCAACAGCCTGATCATGGAAAAATTCCAGGGAGCCAATATCCCGGTAATTGCTGTCGATATCCCGATTGTGGGCGCGACCTTCTTTGGAGTTGACAACTACCGGTCGGGGCACATGGCCGGGGTCGCGCTCGGTCACTGGGTGCAGCACTACTGGGACAGCGAAATCGATGCCCTGTTGGTTCTCATCGAGCCGCGTGCCGGTTCCCTCCCGGAGACACGCATTCATGGTCAGCTCGATGGCCTGCAGGAAGTGATCGGGCCAGTTCCTGATGACAGGATTCACTATCTGGTAAGTGGGAATACAAGCGCGGTCAGCGAAGCGGCGGTCACCGAGGCCCTATCCCGGCTGACCGACCACCGGCAGATTGCCGTTCTGTCCTTCAACGACGACGCGGCCTATGGCACATTGCAGGCGGCCCGCAAGCTCGACCGCGAGGAACATGTGGCGATTGTTGGGCAGGGTGCCGATCGCATCGTCCGCAACGAAATTCGGCGGCAGAGTTCGCGCATCATCGGCTCGACCGCTTTCTTCCCGGAATGGTACGGTGACAAGCTCCTCGATCTGGCTCTCAAGATTTTGCAGGGCAAGCCCGTCCCTCCGGCAGTCTACACGGAGCATGTCTTCATCGACCAGGAGAACATCAATATCTACTATCCGGACTGATAAAAGCGGCTAAAATGACAGGTGGGAGTCGAACCACAAATCCGTCCTGCGATAACTGTCTTTGAACGTAAAACCCCGACAGAAATAGCTCTGTCGGGGTTATATGCAGAGGGGAGCCATGTCGAACCGCTCTACGTGTTTTCGAGGCTGCTGTCGCAGTATACAGGGCCTCTCTATATGACAAGTCAGTTCATTCCTATGGCACCCGGATGGCAGGTTACATTCTAATTCATGCGTCCTCTTCCAGCCGTTCTGATACGATGATCATGTTCGCATACTGGGTAGTGTCGCCGGTTCGGATCAATCCGATGGCTCGTGGAATTTTCGTCTTGAACAGAGTGTGCGGTTCATAGGTCACCGGAATGTCTTTCATTGCAGTGGAAAAAGCATCTACTACAGTGCCGGTATTCTCGGCCAGAAATTCCTGGGCCATGAATATCTCACCAACATCACAGCTATCTCGAACAGCTTCAAAAACCTGGAGGACAGTTGGTATATTATCTACCAGTGATAGATCAACTGTCTCAATCATGGGCCAGTAAGGAAACCCTCTGTCGGCGATCACCAGCATATTAGTGTGCCGGACACGCGCCAGCAGTGTTAGTAGTTGCGGGTTCAAAATACCTGATTTAAGCATAATCTAATACTCCTATTATGTTGAAGCGCTTAACTATGGTTATGCGCACGGAGCAGCGTCGCGCCCTCTTCCGAACGCACGGTAAATGTGCCCAATGCCGCAGGCAGCAAAGTAAACTGAATGGCATTTATCGAAAGGTCATTCACAGCAGCCGAACCGTCGATCACCCCCCAGGTTTCGAGGCTGTCTCCGGCACAGATGCCCTCAAATACAGCCCCCGGTTCGAGTGTCACACGCTCAACTGTAAAATACTCGTTCTGGCACAGCAGCCAGCGGGAGACTCCGCCATCCTCGGATAGTGGTTCGGGCGGGCACAGTTCCGGCTCGACCTGCGCGAAGTTGATCACGTCGAGCGCCTGATCGACATGCAGCGGGCGCGGCTTGCCGTCGTTGCCTATGCGGTTCCAGTCATAGACGCGATAGGTGATATCAGAGTTTTGCTGAATCTCCGCGATCAGTGAGCCATCCATGATGGCATGTAAAGACCCCGCCGGAACACAGATGTGATCCCCGGTTTTGACCGGGACATGATGTAGATGAGGTTCCAAATTGCCAGCGGCAATTGCCTGCCGGAAATCATATGGGGTTGTACCTTTGGTCACACCGAGGATAACTTCGGCACCGGGTTTGGCATTGAGTACGACCCACATTTCGGTTTTGCCGAGTTCGTTTCCCTCATTTTTAAGAGCGTAAGTATCGTTGGGGTGTACTTGAACGGATAGTGGTTTGTTGGCATCGAGGATTTTGATCAGGAGTGGGAACTTGTCACGTTCGAGCGCCCACGCGTAATTGGAACCTACGAGGTCAGCCCCCAACTCCGAGCATAAATCGGTGAGCGGCTTACCGGTATACTCTCCATTACTTACTGTTGTGGTGCCGCTGTTATGCCCGGCGATCTCCCAGCTTTCGGCAACGATTCCATCCGGGATGTCACGGCCCAGTTTTTTAAGGTTCCGCCCACCCCAGGGATAGTCTTTATACACAGGTGAAAATAAAAGTGGATAAAGTTTTGTCATGCGTTACTCTTTAATGCGACCTCTCGCGGTATTGGTTGCCCGATTTGCGATAAATGTTTCAGTATCAGGCGGGCGATGTTCGTCAAGCGCAACCCTGCGCCGTTTTTTGTAGCCCCAACCTGGAAAGGATGTCTATTTTCAACCAGAACACCGACGGCCCACACATGAAGTGCGGACCGTCGGCCTGAAGTGCCTGAAGTGCCTGTCGTCAGCAGGAGCTTAGTAGGAGAGGATCAGTAGAGTACGTTCTGTGCTTCCGTAGAATCGATGTTGCCTTCGTCTACGATAACGAAGCCGGTGTCCACAAAGTGTTCAACGGTCTCCCCCGCGATGGCGGCTTCATAGGCAGTCTTGACGCCCAGATAGCCCATGTTGTAGGAGCTTTGAACAGCGATGGCCTGGAGCGTGCCGTCACGGACGAAGTCCTGCAGGACGCTGTTGCCGTCGAAGCCAATCGCAACGATCTCACCGGAGAGTCCCGCCTGCGAGATTGCGCGGGCCATACCGATGGCGGTCGGTTCGTTGGCGCCGAAGATACCCACCAGGTCCGGGTTGGCGGCGAGCACGTTCGTGGTCTGGTCAAGCGCGGTGGGCATGTCGGAGTTGGAGTACTGCGTCGTGACAATCTCCAGGTCCGAGTTGTTCTCGATGTAGTCGGTGAATCCACCCACGCGACCAACCTCAGAACCGACACCTGCGACGTAGGACATGATGGCGATCTTGCCGCTGGTGCTGCCGGTCTTTGCCTCTACTTCCTCGATCAACCTCTGTGCACAGGCTCTACCTGCTGCATCGTTGTCTGTTGCGAGGAATGACACATAGTCTTCATCGGGAGCATCAAGAGCCGAGTCGATAACGACTACGGTGATACCGGCTTCATTTGCCTTTTCGACTACCGGGACGAGTGCGCTCACGTCCGATGGTGCAAGCACAATTGCCTTGACACCACGGTTGATCGCGCTTTCGACGATGCTGATCTGCTCGTTGATGTTGCTCTCGGACTGCGCGCCGAGGAAGGTGACCGAAAGCTCCGGGGTCGTTCCCTGGAGCTCTGCCTCAGCATCGAAGGCTCCTGTTTGCACGTTCTGCCAGAAGCTGGAGTTACCGGTCTTGACGATGACCGCAATCTCCATCGGGCCTTCAGCTG
>DAOUES010000122.1:0-2998 GCA_034430335.1 Anaerolineae bacterium
GCCCGCCGGATCGGCAAGCAGCGAGTCATCGCCGAAACGGGCGCGGGTCAGCACGGCGTCGCGACCGCCACCGCCGCCGCCCTGCTGGGCATGGACTGCCACGTCTACATGGGGTCGGTCGATATGGCCCGCCAGCAGCCCAATGTCTTTCGGATGAGGCTCCTCGGTGCCGAAGTGATCCCGGTCGAATCGGGCAGCAAGACGCTCAAGGACGCGATCAACGAGGCGATCCGCGATTGGGTGACCAATGTCGAGACGACCTTCTACCTGCTCGGATCGGCGCTTGGCCCGCATCCCTACCCGCTGATCGTCCGCCACTTCCAGAGCGTGATCGGCGACGAGGCCCGCCAGCAGATCGTCGAGATGGCCGGACGCCTGCCCGATGCCTGTGTCGCCTGCGTCGGCGGCGGCTCGAATGCCATCGGCCTGTTCAACGCCTTCCGCGATGATGAAAACGTCGACCTGATCGGCGTCGAGGCCGGTGGGCACGGGATCGCCAGCGGCGAGCATGCCGCCCGTTTCGCCGACCCGAACCTGGGTCGGCCCGGCGTGCTGCACGGCACCCGATCCTACGTCTTGCAGGACGCCGACGGCCAGATTCTCAACACGCACAGCGTCAGCGCCGGGTTGGATTACGCCTCGGTTGGCCCGGAGCACGCCTTTCTCCGCGAAACCGAACGCGCCTACTACACCTACGCCACCGACGATGAGACGCTCGAAGCCTTCCAACTGCTCTGCCAGCTTGAGGGGATCATCCCCGCGCTCGAAAGCGCCCACGCCATCGCCGAGGTGATCAAGCGTGCGCCGACCATGCCGAAAGACTCGATCCTGCTCGTCAACCTTTCCGGTCGCGGCGACAAAGACCTCGATACGGTTATCAAGGAACTGGGATCAGAAAACTATCCGTAAATTCTCTTCGTGAATTTCGGATAGTTATTTCCGTCCCGTAGGGGCACAGCGTGCTGTGCCCGCTGGCCGCCGCAGGCGGCCAGGTACAGCATAGAAGAGGCACTCTTATGACCACCAGAACGCAAACCGGCCTTGAGGCCATCGCCGACATATTCAACCGGGCCGCCGATCAGAATCGCGCCGCCTTCCTCCCGTACTTCCCGATCGGATTCCCCGATTATGATACGTCGCTCGCCGCCGTCGAAGCGATGGCCGCCGTCGGCGTCGATGCCTTCGAGATCGGCATCCCGTTCAGCGATCCCCTCGCCGATGGCCCGACCATCCAGGCGGCGACCCAGGTCGCATTGGAGAACGGCACGACCGTCCGCGATTGCCTTTGTGCAGTCACCGAACTACGTGCGCGGGGCGTCGATCAGCCCATGCTGCTGATGGGGTATATCAACCCGCTGCTATCTTATGGAGTCGAAGCCTTTGTCCGCGATGCGAAGGAAGCCGGGGCCGACGGCCTGATCGTCCCCGACCTGCCGCCCGAAGAAGCGGCGATTTTCGGCGCGGCCTGCGCCGAGGCGGGGCTGGCGCTCGTCTTCTTCCTCGCCCCGACCAGCAGCGTGGAGCGGATCGAACTGGTCGGGCGGCAGGCGACCGGCTTTATCTATGTCGTCTCGCTGACCGGCGTCACCGGTGAACGCGCCGATCTGCCCCCCGGCCTGGTCGATTTCATTGCGCGGGTGCGTGAACGCACATCGCAGCCGCTGGTGATGGGATTCGGGATCAGCAAACCGGCCCATGCGCGGGCGATGACCGGCCTCGTCGATGGCTTCATCGTGGGCAGCGCGCTCGTCCGCGCCGGAAACGAGGGTGTCGACGCGGTGCGCGACCTGGCTAAGACGCTGCGTGATGCGCTCGACTAGAGGGCAGGGGGAGGAATCGATCCACAGATGACACAGATTACACAGATAAAAAGGATTCAGTCCGCGAATTACGCGAATTCCGCTAATATTTTTCTGCTGGATGAGTACGGCCCGCCGGGGCTTGGTTCACTTCCTGAATTGATTCAAGGTTAGTCAGACCATTCTCTGCGAGGGGATATAAATTCGTGTAATTCGCGTAATTCGCGGATAAATATCTGTGAAATCTGTGTCATCTGTGGATCATGAATCCACCAGTTCCCGCTTCCACGCCAATAACTTGTCCGCCGTGATCCCCGTGCCGCCGCAGACGATCACCAGCGCCGACTCGAACGCACTCAGCGCCTCGCGGTGACTGTACATCACGGTCAGCGACGCGCCGCAGGCCGGTTCGACCAGCACCCGCTGATCGTTGGCGAACTGCCACGCGGCATCGACCGCTTCCCCATCGCTGACCACCAGCGGGATCACCCGGTGAGTTTGCGTCCACGCGAACGCCTGCGCAGCGACCTGCCGCGCGCCGAGCGTCGTCGCAATCGACGTGATCCCCGGCAGCGTGATCAGCTCCCCGGCTTCGATAGACTGCGCCAGCGAGTCGGCCCCAATCGTCTCGGCGGCGATCACCGGCACATCCTCCCAGCCGTGTCGATGCAGCCCTTCGATCACCCCGCACAATAACCCGCCGCCGCCCACCGAGAGCACGATCACGCCCGGTTTCGGGCACTGCGTCACGATCTCGTCCACCATCGTCGAGTTGCCCCGCCAGATCGTCGGGTTGTCGAAGGGTGGGATATACGCCCCGCTGACCTCTTCGACCAGCCGCCGGGCGTACTGGTCGGCCTCGTCCCAGGCCGCCCCCTGCACGATCACCTCCGCGCCCTGTGAGGCGATCCGCTGCCGGGCGATGGTCGAGGTGTTCTCCGGCACCACCACCGTCGTCTTAAGTCCCAGCACCCGCCCCGCGTAGGCTGCCGCGTAGCCCGCGTTTCCCCCCGACGACGATACCAGCCGCGTCGATCCGTTGTCGGCGGCCTCTTTGCACAGCGTCCCGATCCCCCGCGCCTTGAACGACCCCGAAGGCTGGAAACATTCCATCTTTAGATAGATGGCCTTGCCCAACCGCGCGTCGATCTCCGGGTTGGAATATACCGGTGTTTCGATGTAAAGCGTTGACTGGCTCA
>DAOUES010000123.1:0-7244 GCA_034430335.1 Anaerolineae bacterium
AGCGTGGCGAAGAAATCGGCCTGGGGTTTGCCAAAGACGATGCTGCACACGC
This sequence comes from Anaerolineae bacterium, assembly GCA_034430335.1. Taxonomy (GTDB): domain Bacteria; phylum Chloroflexota; class Anaerolineae; order Aggregatilineales; family UBA3940; genus JAFGOY01. Next base: position 53 of record DAOUES010000123.1, read on the forward strand.
CCCGGTCGGTTGCTGCCACGTAAAACGCGCCCAGCGGCGACTCGAACATATCCCACGCGATCCGGGGCGCGCTGCCCTCGAACCACGCCCCGATCCGCCGCCGCGACTCCTCGACATGGGCCGCGTCAGGGCTGCCAACCGCCTGCTCCAGCGTTTTCTTGATTTCCGCATCAGTTCGCTCAGTCATCATTGGACTCACCTTTTTCGACCAGTGTCAATCGTAAACATCGCAGCGCCTGGTAGACGTTGGCCCGCGCGCTCTCCGGCGAACAGTCGAGCGCCTCGGCGATAGTCTCGTAGTCAAGCCCCTGGAGGTAGCGCATCACCAGCGCGTTGTGCTGCTGCGGGGGCAGCCGCCTGATCGCCTCGCCGACGCTGGCGGTAGTCTCGCCGTGCAGGATGCTGTCTTCGGCCTCCCGACCGGTTAAGTTGCTCTCTGCCGGGTGATCCTCGCCGAGATCGGCGGTTGGCTGGCGGCTGCGCCGTTTCGATGCGCTGTAGACGCAGTTCCGCGCGATCCGGTAGAGCCACGCCCGCTGATTGCTGCCCGTTCGCAGCCGATCATACGCTTTGTAGGCGCGAACGAAGACCTCTTGAGTCAGGTCTTGAGCCTCCTGGTCGGCGTCGATCTGCCTGCTGCCCGCCAGCATCCGCCAGATGTACCGGTATATCTCGTCGTGATGCCGGTCGACGAGCACTTCGAATCGTACCATGCGCTGGCCTTTGGGTTAGTTCCTCTGTGCAATGTGATGGGCTTATCTGTCTCATCAATTTAGCCCGGTGCTTCAGCGCCGGGAATCGGTGAAAAACCTGCTTCACTAACTATAACCACGCCCCCGCGTTTTTGTGAAAAGCACCATCTCGTAGGGTAATTGTATGTTACAAAACCGATAAAAACCCTTCGATCCAACCTTGTAGCTATAGACGGGGCAGCAGAATAACGATAGATTCAAAGTAGACTTTGTTATTGGACGGCCAGAATAATGAAATGGTTATGGCGCGCCATCCGGCGCACCTGGGCAATTGCAAAAAAAGAATACGTTCATATTTTCATGGACCCCGGAGCGCTGTTTCTTGTATTGATCGCCCCGGCACTTTTGCTTACCTTACTCTCGTACATCTTTACTTTCGATGTCGGCGACAGCAATATCGCCGTCGTCGATATGGATCAGACGCAGACATCGGCTGAGTATGTTCGCCTGCTGACGAGCGACGGCTACGTTCACGTTGTCGCGTCACCGCGCAGCTACGACGATGCCACCGACCTGTTGGAAAACGGGCGGGTCGACGCCGCGCTGATCATCCCTCCCGGTTTTGGCGAAGCGCTCACAAGCGGCAGCCTTGCGCCCGTTCACAGCATCGTCGACGGCGTCGACGCATCGGCAGCACGGCAGGTGATGGGCGCAATCGAGACGCGCACCAACCTGTTCGTCGAGCAGATGGGATTCGGCAGTTCTTCCCCGGTCGATGTGAGGACTCGTTACTGGTTCAACGAGAACCTGACTTCGCAGTACAGCATGGTTCCGGGCCTGATGGCGCTCGTCCTGATCCTCCCGGGGATGGCGGTGGCGCTTGGCGTCACACGCGAAAAAGAAACCGGCACGATGGAAACGCTGGTCACCACGCCGGTGCTTGGCTCCGATATGCTCTATGGCAAAGTCTTTGTCTACGTCACGATGGGGATCGCCAGTTCGCTGGTCGCACTGGCCGTCGCTATCTTCTGGTTCGGCGTGCCCTTCCGGGGAAGCCTGGGTCTGTGGATTCTGGCGACCGCCGCTTATCTGCTGGCTACTATGGGCTTCAGTCTGATCGTCGCCCACTTCGCCCGGTCGCAGCAGACGGCGATGGTAATCATACTGTTGGTGCTGTTGATGCCGGGCTTTTTACTGAGCGGCCTTTCCGATCCGGTCGATCCGTCGGCGATTGGTTCCTGGCTGTTCTCCCAGCTCCTTCCGACCACCCATTATATTGCTATTTCCCGCGCGATTGTGCTCAAAGACCTCTCGATGTCTGATATCTGGTTCGATTATGTGGCGCTGCTGGCAACCGGGTTGATCTGTACCGGGGTGGCAGTCACGCTGTTTGAAAAGAAGATCGGGTAAGTGCTTTCGATGTTCAACCGTTTACGCTCGCTCATCGCCAAAGAGCTGATCCAGTTTTCCCAGGATCGCCTGTTACTGCTGTTCACCATCTTCGGGCCGCTGGCCCAACTGCTCCTGATCGGCGGCGGCGTCGGCGAGGGGGTGAACAATGTCCCCGTCGCGCTGATCGACCGTGACCACAGCGAGTTGAGCCGTGAAGTCTCCTACGCGCTCGACAACACCCAGGAACTGGCGATCACCTATTATGTCGATACCTTTGAGGAAGCCTCCACCCTGATCGATGCTGGCGATGTCGGTGTGCTGGTCGTTGTCCCCGAAGGCTTCGCCATGGATACCCTGTCGGGCAAGTCGCCGGCCATTCAACTGGTCATCGACGGATCGAGCGTGAAGGTCGCTGGTGAAGCGCAGTCGGCGGCGCAGGGGGCCATCGAAAGCCTGGGCTGGAATGTCGCCCTGGCCTCGACCGGTGACCTGGGGCTGGCGCAGGGAATCGATCTCCGCCAGGAAGCGCTCTACAACCAGACCCTCGACGACAAGCCCTACCAGGTAACTGCTTCCCTGGCCTTCGTCATCTTCGAGGTGGCGGCGCTCGCCGCAGTGATGAGCATCGTCCGCGAGCGCGAGATCGGAACGCTGGAGCAGGTGAGCATCACCCCGGTGACCAAAGGGGAATTCATCGCCGGTAAAGCGATCAGCCCGATCATCATTGGGTTGGTCAACTTCCTGATCCTGTTCTCCGTGGTCTATCTGTTCTTCGATGTCCCCATGCGTGGATCGCTCCCCTTACTGATCCTCATGACCCTGCTTTATCTTATCTCGGAGGTCAGCTTCTCGTTGATGATCTCGGCAGTGTCGCATACCCAGCAGCAGGCGATCACGATTGTGTTCGTCTACCTGATGCTCGCGCTGACCATGTCGGGCTACATGGTGCCGATCTCCCGGCTGCCAACCGTTTTTCAGTGGGCGGCGAGCGCTCTCCCGATCAGGCACTATATGAGCATCGTGCGCGGGGTGATGCTCAAGGGGGCCGGTTTCTCCGCCCTCTGGCCGAACATCGCCGCGCTGCTGGCGCTCGACGTGGTCGTCGTATCTGTGACGGTGATCGTCATGCGCCGCCTGAATCGCTGATCGATCCGGTGGCTGCTCGGCCTTCGAGTTGACTCCCTGTCGCCCTGTGCTACCATTTCCCTACAGTTGATTGTTGAAAAATGTGAGGATCAAGGTTATGCAATCCAACCGGTTGCTGATTATGGGGATACTGGTCGTTGGTTTATTGGCATCCTGTACGCTTGTCGCCGCCGGGCAGTCACCGGCCCCGCCGCCGCCTGCCGAAGCGGTGATCAGCCTCCCGACCATCACGCCCACTTTCGCTCCGACATCCAGCCCTGAGCCGACCGAAAGCGTCGATCAGTTCGGTGCCGGGCCGGTCAATACCGGCGAGGCGATCTTCGTTCGCGACGGTCAGTTCTGGGCATTGTCGGTCGATGGGGGAAGCGAACGGCAGTTGACCACGCTGCCCGACAACCTCGTCCTGCGTGATCTGGCCCTTTCGCCCGATAGCCGTCATCTGGCCTTCACCATCGATACGACCTCCATCGCCAGTTACGATCTTACGAGCGGGCAGATCGCCATTCAGGACAGGGCCGCGCCGAATCTCGTCGGGCTGCTGGCCTGGGCACCTCAGAGCGACCTGATCTACTACGAGAAAGTCGTCCTCGATCCCGCCTCGATCCCGACCGCCAGCCAGGTGTGGAAAGTCGGATCGGCTCCCGGCAGCGTTCCTGAACTGGTCAGCGAAGTGCCGCTGTCTTCGGGTGTCGACCTCGTCCCGCTGGCCGCTCCCTGGGAAAACGTGCTGATCCTGGTCGAGACGAAGATCGAGGAGTCGGGCACCCGCCTGCTGCTGCGTAATGCCGATGGCAGCCTCGTCCCGCTGACCGAAGACCTGGGCGATGTTTCTTTCCTGGATGTCTCGCCGGGCCTCGATCAATACCTGCTGGTCGAGCAGGCCGCGCCTTCGGCGATGGTGATCCTACGCATCAACGCCGCAGACGGCAGCCTTGATCAGTCCCCACTTGTCGAAAGCACCGAAGGGGCTTTTCTGGCGGCCCGGTTTGCGCCGTCAGGCGCGATGATCGCCGCCATCCAGCAGGTATCCGACGGCGAACTGGCAGGGACGGCCCGCACCGTCGTCTTCGATATCGGCTCCGGCACCGCCGGGCCGATCACGCCGCTGCACAGCGAAAGCGGCTACCGCGATCTGTCGCTGGCCTGGACAGGCGATCAGGCGGTGATCGTCCAGCGTCTGAACACCGAAACCGAAGCATCGGAACTCTGGCTGCTGCCGCTCGACGGTTCGCCCGGTCAGCCGCTGGGAACCGGCGAGCAGGTCGTCGTGGTCAATGCGCCGTAGCCGTTCGCGCACGGCCTAAATTGGATAAGTTTGGTTGCCTTTCGAACCTGCCGATGCTATACTTCGTTTCTCAGGCCGGAGCGCCAGCAAATCGCTGCGGCGATTGTTTGAAACAGCGCATTGATCACTGACGTGGAGAGCTATCCGTGAAGGAATGGACGTTCATTGTCGTTCTGAGTATTGTCGCAATGGCTACTCCTCTCGCGCCGATACTCATCGGGTGGTTGATCGGCCCCCGGAAGGGCAACGAACTGAAGAACGCAACCTATGAATGCGGCGTCGAAACGCACGGCGATACCTGGGTGCAGTTCAAGGTTCAATATTACATCTTCGCGCTGGTCTTCCTGGTTTTTGATGTCGAAGTCGTTTTTCTCTACCCCTGGGCAGTCGCCTATAACCACCTGCCTTTGTTTGGCGTGCTCGCCGGGGTCGTGTTCGTGATCACGCTGGCCGAGGCGCTGATCTACACCATTCGCAAAGACGCGCTGAAATGGCTGTAACGCCGTGTAAACCGGGTCTTTTGGTTCGTTAAACAAAAGATACCAGGGTAGGGGCGACCCTTGTGGTCGCCCAGGTTGCCGGAGGCAACCCGAATCTTGTCGCCCGGTGCTTTAGCGCCGGAAGAAAACCCACAGTAGAAACAACCAGAGGGTAATCATCCATGCCGGATGTGTTTACAGTGATCGCCGATTGGCTAGAGAGGCTCCTCGCGGGCTGGGGGCTTGGCGGCATGCTGCTCGACGTCGTGCTATCGCTGATCGGGTCGCTGGTCGTCGTCGGCTATCTCCTTACGCTGGCGCTGTTCATCATCTGGTTCGAGCGGAAAGTCGTCGCCCGCATCCAGGATCGGATCGGCCCGAACCGGGTTGGCCCCTGGGGACTCTTCCAGAATGTCGCCGATGTGCTGAAACTGTTGACCAAGGAGATCGTCATCCCGTCGGGTGCCGATCTCATTCCCTTTTTGCTCGCCCCGGTGATCGCCACCGCCACCGTGCTGATGCTCTGGGCGGTGCTGCCCTTTACCCGGAACGCCATCGGCACCGATGTCAGCATCGGGGTGCTGTACCTTGCGGCGGTCAGTTCGCTGGGATTCATGTCGATTTTGATGGCGGGCTGGAGCAGCAACAACAAGTACGCGCTGCTCGGTGCCTTCCGCGCTGTGGCGATGCTCGTCAGCTACGAGGTCCCGCTGATCCTGATGCTGCTGATCCCGGTGCTGCTGGCCGGGAGTATGCGTGTCAACGCGATTGTCGAGGCGCAAAGCATCTGGTACGTCTTTTCGATGCCCCTCGCCGCGTTGATCTTCTACATCGCCAACCATGCCGAAGTCGCCCGCTCACCGTTCGACCTGCTCGAAGCCGAGTCGGAGATCGTCGCCGGGTATCACATCGAATACAGCGGGATGGCCTTCGCGACTTTCTACCTTGCCGAGTTCCTCCATGCGTTCACCATCTCGGCGCTGACCGCCACGCTGTTCCTGGGCGGCTGGCGCGGCCCCTTCGTCGATCAGGTGCCGACGCTGGGCGTCGTCTATTTCTTCATCAAGTCCTTTGCCGTCTATTTCGTCAACGTCTGGGCACGCGGCACGCTGCCCCGCCTGCGCATCGACCAGATCATGGATTTCTGCTGGAAGCTGCTGGTGCCCGTTTCGCTGCTGCTTTTGGTGCTGACCGTCATCGCCGATAAGACAGCGCTGCAATTCTTTTCGGGTTATTCGGTGGGCGGCACGGCTCTTGAGATGCTGCCGCGTTCGGCGGTTTTGTTTGGCGTCAATTTGCTGGCGGCGGGGATTGCCGTCGTCTCGCTGGCCCGGCAGGGTCGGCGCGACCGCGAGGCCGAATTGTATCCCGAAGCCGCCGCCGACTGATTATCACATGGTGAACTACGGTTCCCTGTGGAGGTGTTCCGAATGAGCCTGACACCCTTACATGCGATCTTTGCCCTGATGTCGCTCTTTGCCGTTGGGGGTGGGGTGGGGGTAGTGTTGAACCGCAACCTGATCTACGCGGCGCTGTACCTGGTGTTATCGCTGTTCGGGGTTGCCGGGCTGTTCATTCTGCTCGAAGCGCCGTTCCTGGCGGCGGTTCAAATCCTGGTCTATGTCGGCGCGATCTCGGTGCTGATCGCCATCACCGTGATGGTCACGCGCTGCGTGTTTTGCAAGGAACCACCGCCCCGGCAGCTTTCGCTGGTCGCGGTGATGGCGGCGCTGGTCATGGCGACTCTCGGCTTTGTGATCATGACCCGCTTCGGTGGAATCATGCCGGTCGCCGACGTCCCGGCGGACAGCATCGAGCAGTTGGGGGTCGCGTTCGTCGACCCGCAGGCGTACCTGGTGCCCTTCGAAGTCGCCTCGATCCTGCTGCTGGGCGCGTTGATCGGTGCGATCTTCATCGCCCGTGACGATCTCCCGCCTGACGAGGAGGTCAAGCCGGTCGATGAGCAGGCTCAGGGCAAGGAGGTGTAGATGATCCCACTCCACTGGTTTCTGCTGGTTGCCGCCGCGTTGTTCTGCCTGGGCTTGTTCGGCGTGCTGATCCGGCGCAACGTCGTGGCGATCCTGATGAGCATCGAGTTGATGCTCAACGCGGTCAACCTCAACCTGGTCGCTTTCTGGCGCTACCTGGCCCCGGAGCAGGTCAACGGGCGGATGTTCGCCGTGTTCGTTTTCGCCGTC
>DAOUES010000124.1:0-14124 GCA_034430335.1 Anaerolineae bacterium
AGGTGCGTTCAACGGATCAGGGAGGGCCAATGTGCCGCCGATTTCGGTGCCGACAATTCTGATTATAATGGACGGGGTGACCGTTCTTACGTGGAGGGGACAATGGTAGGAGATCAGGAAGAAGCAAAGAAGAAACCCAAACGTGGATGCGTCTACTGGCTGAAACTGGGCGGCTTTGGCCTGATCAGCCTGCTGGTTGTGGCCTTTTTCGCCTACCCGATAGTCGATTTCGAGATGCAGATGCAGCCAGCACAAAGCGAAGTCTGCTGTTTTACGCCCGGTGATTTCGGTTTCGATTACGAGGACGTGACCTTTACCGGCGGCGGCACCGGCGGCGGCACCACCGGCGATGGCCTGACCCTCTCCGGGTGGTACATGCCTTCGCAGAACGGGGCAGTGATCATCGTGCTGCACGGGTACGCCGCGAACCGGATGCAGATGATCTACCGGTCGATGATGCTGGCCGAGCATGGCTACGGGGTGCTGCTCTACGATCTGCGTGGGCACGGCGAGAGCGAGGGCGATCACCGTTCGCTGGGCTGGGAAGACCCGGCTGACGTGGCCGGTGCGCTGGCCTTTGTGAAGGAACAGCCGGGTGTCGACCCGGATCGGATCGGGGTGCTGGGATTCTCGGTCGGCGGGCAGATCGCGCTGACATCGGCGGCGGCCTACCCGGAGATCGCGGCGGTGGTGGCCGAAGAACCAGGCTTTTTGACCATGAAAGACGTTCCGGCAGCCGACAATTTTTTCGATAAATACATCGTCGTCAGTTACAAGTTTGGATACTGGTATTTCGAACGGCGGTTAGGCATCGATCCGCCTGAGCCAATCGTCGATACAGTCGCCAGTATCTCACCCCGCCCGATCCTTTTTGTTGCCGCGTACCCAGAAGACGATATGCGCTATCGCCTGGTGACCTATATGTATGATCACGCCGCCGAACCGAAATCACTGTGGCATATCCCGGAGATCTCTCACGGCGGGGCATTCGATTACGATCCAGAAGCCTACGAATCCCACATCGTCGGCTTCTTCGACGAGGCCCTCGATATCGAAACAGCCCCCTGATCGCCCCCAACTACCCCCATCTGCCCCCTGAAAGGGGGAAGTGCCGCGAAGCGGCGAAGGGGGTGGGGTGGGGGAAGTGGCCAACGGAACGTCGGACGAAGAGGGTGGGGTCGGGGGAGATGGGCGACCGAAGGGCGGTCAGAGGGGGTGCTCCGTCACGCCCAACATAAGCTACGACGGATTTCTCAGCGTCCGGTGAAACACGTTCAGATTCTGCTGGTCGACCAGCGCGGTGACCAGGTCGCCGGTCTGAAAGACCGTCGTTCCACGGGGGATCAGCACGATCCCATTCCGTCGAATCGATACCAGCAGGCATTCCTCCGGCAGGTGCGTCGACAGGTCCTTCACCGACTTCCCGACCGCCGCATCGGTGTCGGCCAGGGTCAGCTCTATCAGTTCCAGGCCGCTGTCCATCTGCATTTCGCGGGCGCGGTTCAGCACCAGCGGCGGTTCCCATTCCGGGTTGTAGGTCTCGGCAAGCCACTGGTCGACTTTCTCTTCCAGTTTTTCGTAGCTTTCCTGTGATACCAGTCCCTGGCGCATCTGGTTCAGTAGCGCCTTTTTCTGATGGGTAGCGATCTCTCGCTGGGCGAGGCGAATGTCGCGCTTGGCAAGCTGTGGATCGCGTGAGATCAGGTCCCGCACTTCGTTCCAGCGATCCTCCATCTGCCCTTCGTAAACCTGCTGCAAGAAATCGCAAACCGGGCCGGTCAGCGTATGTGATTCGCGTAAATGGTCGATGGCGTCCAGTGCAGATCGGGCTATCACCATCTCGGCGCGGCGTTCCTCGTACTCCTGCCGGTACTGGCTGATCTTGATGATGCCCAGTTTTCGCAGCAGAGGCCGGATCGTCAGCCCCTGCACGAGCAGCGAGAACAGGACGTATCCGAAGGCCAGCACTTTGATCAGCCCACCTGCTTCCAGCCCATCCGGCAGGCTCAACACCAGCGCCATGCTGACCGCGCCGCGCAGCCCGCCCCAGAACAGCACATGGTGCCATTTTCCGGGCACGTTTTTCTGCTTTCGGTTGACCAGATATCCCATCGGGTAGACGATCATCGCACGGGCAAGCAGCACCACGACAATCGTTATCGCCAGTGGAATGGCATATTCGATGAAGTCTGCCGGTTCAATCGTCATCCCGATCAACAGGAACACGGCAGAGTTGATCAGGAAGACGACAAACTCCCAGAACATCACTATCGTTATCGAGGACTTGGCCGAGTACACCGTTCGATCCTGGTAGTTGCCCACGTACACCCCGGCGACCACCACTGCAATGACCGGCGACACCGCGCCCTGCAGCGGTACTTCGGCGATCACATAGGTGCCGTAGGCCAGGATCACCGTCAGCGCCAGGTCGACCAGGTGATTCTCGCTCCGTCGCAGCAGTTCGCCGATGATCGCCCCGGTGACCAGCCCCAGTATCGCCCCTCCGGCGACCGTCACAAGAAACGCGGAGGTCACACTGGCGATGGTGATCGGCGTACCGTCGACGATTGAGCTGATCAGAATGCCGAACAGCACAATCGATACGCCGTCGTTGAGCATGCTCTCGCCTTCCGCGATGATCCTCAACCGCTTGTTGACGCCCAGTTCCTTGAAGATCGAAATGACGGCGACCGGGTCGGTGGCCGAGATCAGGACGCCGAACAGCAGTGCCTCGGCCAGTGACAGGTCCAGGGCATAGCTGAGGATCACCCCGATCACAACGGCGGAGATCAGCGTCCCCCCGATTGCCAGCGACATGATCATCAGCGAGTTGTCTTTGAATCGTTTCAGGTCGAGCTGGTAGGCGGCTTCGAACAGCAGCCCCGGCAGGAAAACCCCCAGGATAAGCTCCGGGTGGATGGTGGCGCGGGTGAATTCAGGCCGGGTGCTCAGGAAGGTGACGCCGAGTCCGGTCAGCACCATCGCAATTGTGTAGGGGAGGTGCGACCGCTGTGTAGCGACCGTCACCAGGACGGCCACTGCCATCAACGCCAGAATCTGTGACATCAACCCGAGGCCATGTTCCATCGCTTTACCTCAATCCTCAAGAATAATCATCGACCGGCAGCGATATCCACCGGCATCGCAAGCCGGATTATAACCGATCTCGGTGCCTGGTTTTCAACGCTTGAGCTACTACTGGAATATTAGAAGCCATCAGTTGATCTGGCCTATTCTCCATCTGGGTGATTGAGGCAGCACAAACGGCGCGATTCTTGATGTTTCGTCTCCCCTGATCAGGTGTCGCCGCAGGCGATATATCACCTTTAGTCCGGTGCTTCAAGGCTTGTCCGCAATTAGATTCCGCTGATGCCGGTTTTGTCAGCCAGACAACCTGTTTTTTTCAAACCGTATCAAACAAAGCCAACCCTGATCGCCCCCAAATCTGGGGGAGATGTCGCGTAGCGACAGAGGGGGTTGTTCCTTCACGGACAAAATCAGGCACAACTTTCCTCGCCCTTAACTACGGACAAGCCTTTCAGCGCCGGGAGTTTGACAGCCACCTTCACAAACCATCGCCCCCATATCTGCCCCCTGAAAGGGGGAAGTGCCGCGAAGCGGCGAAGGGGGTGGGGTGGGGTCAGGAGAAGTGGCGAACCGCAGGTTCGATGAAGGGGGTGGGGGCATCCGCTTCCCCCGACTCCCCGTGACCGGATCGACCGGATTGGTTACAATATAGGGCAGTTGCTCTCAGAACACAGGAGTCCCATCGAATGGATTTTCTCAAACTTGCCTGGGAACGGATCAGCGTGCGCGGCTATCGCCCCGATCCCATTCCCGACGATGTGCTCAATCAGGTGCTCGAAGCCGGGCGCGCCGCCCCGACCGCCAAGAACCTCCAGCCCTTCCAGATCATCGTGATCCACACCGAGGGCCGCGAGGAAGAACTGCGCCGCATCTACAATAAAGACTGGTTCGTCGAGGCCCCCATCGTGATGGTGATCGCCGCCCTGCGCGACGAAGCCTACGTCGGTCGGCGGGGCAAGGATTACGCCGACGTCGACTGCGCGATTGCGATGGACCACATGATCCTGGCGGCGACCTCGCTGGGGCTGGGTACCTGCTGGATCGGCGCGTTCGACCCGGTCATTACGAGGGAAGTCCTCGGCATGCCCGACGAGGCCGAACCGATTGTCTTCACACCGCTTGGCTACCCGGTCGACAGCGGGCGCGTCAAGCAGCGCAAACCCCTCGACCAGATCGTCCGCTGGGAGAAGTGGTAGGCAATCGTATTTTAGCCAACCAAATTCTTGGATTGTATCGTCCACCCCCTTTGGCCGACATGTCGGCCATTTCCCCCTCAAGGGGGCAAATAAAAATGACCACACTCGCCCCCATCTGCCCCCTGAAAGGGGGAAGTGCCGCGAAGCGGCGAAGGGGGTCAGGGGAAGTGGATAATCGACATTATGTCGATTGATAGGAGTTTGGGGTATCCCCAAACTCCCAAGCAACTGGAAAACCAGTTGCCAACCGCAGGTTCGACGAAGGGGGTGGGGTAGGGAGATGGTGAACCGCAGGTTCGGCAGAGGGGGTTGCAGGGACACTCTCCACAAGAGGTGCTTATGAATATCGTACAAACCATCGAAGATTTACGCGCCCGGCGTTGGGCCGATCCAACCCTGGCCTGGGGCCTCGTCCCGACGATGGGGGCGCTCCACGAAGGGCATCTCTCGCTCGTGCGCCGCGCCCGCGCGGAGAACGAGCGCGTCGCGGTGAGCGTCTTCGTCAACCCGACCCAGTTCAACAATCCCTCCGATCTCGACACCTACCCCCGCACCCTCGAACGTGACTGCGAACTGCTCGAAGCCGAGGGCTGCGATCTCGTCTGGGCACCCACCGAGTCGATCATGTATCCGCCCGGCTACCAGACCCGCATCACGGTCGATGAGATCACGAGGCCGCTCGAAGGCGCTCATCGACCGGGCCACTTCGAAGGCGTGGCGACGGTCGTCGCCAAGCTGTTCAACGCCGTAGAGCCGCATCGCGCCTACTTCGGGCAGAAGGATGCGCAGCAGGTGGCGGTGATCAGGCAGATGGCCGCCGATCTCAACTTCAACCTGGAGATCGTTGTCTGCCCGATTGTCCGCGAGGCCGACGGGCTGGCGATGTCGAGCCGCAACACGCGCCTGAATCCCGCCGAAAGGCAAGCGGCGCTCGTCCTCAACCGGTCGCTCTCGGCGGCAGTGGCCGAATGGAAAGGTGGGCGGACGGATGCCGATCACCTCCGCAAGTCGATGCTCGCCCTGCTCGAAGCCGAACCCCTCGCCCGTGTCGATTACGTCAGCGCCGCCGACCCGGCCACATTGCAGGAGCTGACCGGCCCCGTCGACTCGGCGCTGCTGTCGATGGCGGTCTACATCGGCGAGGTGCGCCTGATCGATAATATGCTGGTTGGCGTCGACTGACACAGGAATTTCGATGACCGACAAACGCCGGATCACTGTTGTATTGTTTGTTTCCGTCTTTTTTCTTGGGATTGGCCTCCCTCTCCTGGGTGTGACCGTCAACGACCTGACCGCCCGCTTCGGCATGCCGATCACCGACGGCGGGTTGTTCCAGACGGTGATGGCCGTCGGCGCGATCACCGCCGCGCTGATCTCCGGTCGGCTCTATGACCGGTTGAACGCCCGGATATTGCTCCCGATCGGCTCGGCGCTGATCGCCTTAGCTCTGTTTGGCCTCTATTTCTCGCCGACAAAGGTCGCGGCGATGGCAAGCGCACTGCTGCTGGGGGCCGGATTCGGCAGCTTCATGATCGGCCCCAACGTGCTGATCGCCCGCCTCAACCCGGAGAACCCTGCCGGGCCGCTGGGCGGGATCAACTTCATCTACGGCGTTGGTGCGATCATCTCCCCGCAGACGGTCGCGCTCGGTGCAAGGCTCGACGCGATGAAACTGTCCTACCTGTTCGCCGCGATCTTACTCGCGCTGGTGACGCTGCCGCTGGCCTTCGTCAACCTTTGCCCGCCCGACGACCGGGAAGAGTCCGGGGAGCGGAGCCGGATCGACATCGGGAAGCTGTTTCCCTTCCTGCTGTTCTTCTTCTGCGCGATGGGCCTCGAAGTCAGCTTCAACACCTGGCTGGTGACCCAGATGCAGCTTGCCGCCAAAGCCCCGCTCGAAATTGCCACCTTCGCCGCGTCGATGCTCTGGGTGGGCTATACGCTGGGCCGCCTGGCGATCTCCCGCATTGCCCGCAGGGCTAAGGCGCTCACCCTGCTGGTGGTATCGATCGGGATCGTCGCCCTGGGGCTGGCGATCATGCTCTCCGTCCCGGCCAGCCAGCCGGTCGCCGTGATCAGCGCGTTTATCGTCGGTCTTGGGATCGGTCCGCTGTTCCCGCTCGGTATGGCGCTGGTCAGCGCCGCCTTCCCCCGCTCGCTCGGCCAGGTGACCGGCATCCTGAGCGCCTTCGGCAATATCGGCCCGATGACCGTCCCCTGGGTGCAGGGCAAAATCGGCGCGGGGCAGGACGGCGGGATGGAACTGCTGCTTGGCCTGTCGGTGGTGTTGATGGGGATTGTGCTGTTCATCCGTCGGCGGGTGGCGAAGGCGTGATGCCCTGACTCCGGGTTTTGCTGAGTTGGAAGATTTATGAGCCTCAAGAATTTAGCCCCGTAAAACGGCCCCCTTCGACCGACCTGCGGTCGGTCACTTCCCCCAGAGGGGGCAGGTAGGATTCGAATAGTAAGACTCGGTTCAAAAAAATGTCCAACCCTGATCGCCCCCAGTGGGGGAGATGTCGCGCAGCGACAGAGGGGGACGGGGTGCTTCATCACGCACAAAATCGAGAGGGAGTTGTTTGCCTTCACCTTCATGATGGCTTATCCCACTCGTCACGCAGCCCGTCGACATAGTCCTGCGCGTCGATATCGGCCCATATCGTGTGACAATATGTCGACCGCCCCCCGGATACGGTATCATAGAGCGCAACCTGGCCGGAAACCTGTCACCAAAGGAACCCAACACGGTATGTTCAACTTTCTGAAAGCATCACCGGATAAACCAACGATCGGACTCGCCCTGGGCGGCGGCGGCGCGCGCGGACTCGCCCACGTGGGCGTATTGAAGGTGCTGGAACACGAAGGCATTCCCTTCGACTTCATCGCCGGGACGAGCATGGGCGGCATCATCGGCGCGATGTATGCCGCCGGTATGTCGGTGGTCGAACTGGAAGAAGAGGCGCTCCACATCACCCGCCCGCGCAACATGCTCCGCTTCCTCGACCTGACCCTCGCCCGCACCGGCCTGATCTCCGGCAAAGCTCTGCACGATTATCTCGTCGAAAAGCTCGGCGGCGATCTCACCTTCGACGAGCTGAACATCCCTCTGGCGGTCGTCGCCGTCGACCTGATCAGCGGTGAAGAAGTCCATCTCCGCGAGGGTTCGGTCGTCGATGCCGTCCGCGCGACTTCGGCCTTCCCCGGTGTGATCGACCCGGTCAAGATCGATTCCTACCGCTTCACCGACGGCGGCATCCTGAACAACGTCCCCGCCGACGTGGTGCGCGAGATGGGCGCCGATATCGTGATCGCGGTCGATGTCGGCCTCGATTTCTACGATGTCGACCTGGTCGATGAACCCGTCACCCCGCCTCCCTACCGGATCGCCCACAACGTGTGGCGCGCCCAATCGGTGTCCTCGCGGGTGCTCGTCGACCAGCGGCTGGCGGCAGCCCGCCCCGAAGTCATCCTTCACCCCAGCATCCCCTCGGAAGTGTCGGCCTTTACCGGTTTCAACCGTGCCCCCGATATCATCGCGGCAGGCGAAGCCTGCGTCGCGCTGGCCCTGCCGCGCATCAGGCGCTTGGTCCGCACCCGGCTGAAGCGTCTCCGGCGGGCGGGCATCACCGACTGACCGCCGCGCGCAAAAGCCGGTATAATCTTCCCCTGTATTGAATACTGACTGTCGAGGAGACCTATGAACGTCGCCCTGTGGATCGCGCAAATCATGCTGATGCTGGTATTTCTGGCTTCTGGCATATTCAAACTTACCCGGTCGAACGAGGAACTGCTCGACTACAAGTTCATGGCCTGGGTGGAGGATTTCAAGCCCGGCCTGGTGAAATTCATTGGCGCTGTCGAAATACTCGGCGGGCTGGGGATCGTCATTCCTTACGCGGTCGGTATCGCCCCGATCCTCACCCAGTTAGCGGCGGAGGGCCTGCTCCTGACGATGATCGGGGCAGCGGTCACCCATTGGAAGCGCAAAGAATACCGGATGTTTGCCGTGACTGTCGTGCTGGGGCTTCTGGCCCTGGGGGTCGACTATGGACGCTTTCTTCAGTACGATACTACACTATTCCCCTGAGTTCAGTCGGGCTAATACGAATCGTCCGGGACACCGTACCGGCTCCAGCGTGTGCGCCGGACGGCGCGCGGGCCGGGCATTGCCTGGTACGAGCGCACATCGCCCCCCAGGGAAGGCTGGCCATAGCCAAATTGTCGTATGACCAGGCCGTTCGCCACGTAATAGAGGATAAGAACCGCAGCGCCAATCACCGATCTGAGCAGCATGGTGATTTCTCCGATTATCTTGAACAGGTTTTCGTTGTTAACAGGATCGGGTCGATAACAGGACACTGCTTACGATAGAAACTCCAGATTCTTGTTACCTCCATCGTATAGCTGTCCGGGGAAAAGGTCAACTCTGTGACGATTGCATTTCAAGTTAGTGGGTATATAAAGACTTGGCTCTTGTGTAGAAAGCGTGAGCATAACCCCCTCCCCGGCCCTCCCCCTTTCAGGGAGAGGGAGCAGACTCACACTTTGTATAGTTGAGCCAAAGACTTTATGCCTGAACCCCAGACGAAACATGCTTGCGGGCACAGCGTGCTGAACCCCTACGAGACGGGATCGGGTAAGGTATTACATCAAAATAGGGGGTTGAAAACTCAGGACGACCGGACCAGAGTGCAGACCGGTTATTTGAAGTAGATATACATCATCAACTGGCCGAGGCGGATGGTATCCCCATCGTGGATAGGATAAGGCTGGTTGGTCGGAATCGGGTCTTCGTTGAGGAAGGTCCCGTTCTTACTGTTCAGGTCGACGAGATACAGTTCTCTGTCCTCAAGCTGGAAGGCAGCATGCACGCGCGAAACGCCGTACTTGTCGGCGGCAAACGGCGTCAGGTCAAGGTCGATCTCGACATCGGCGGTGCGGCTGTGGCGACCGACTACAAACTTCTCTTTAGGCGTAAAGATGATCGGGGTATCACAGTCTTTGACGTAGAGGATCACCTCTTTCCTCCCGGCGAGGCCAGAGGTGCCCCAGCCGGTCAGCACCGCGCTGCCCAGTTCCGGCGACAAATCGGTGATCAGCGTATCTTTGGTGTCACGTTCCAGGCGGTATCCGCACTCGGAACAGTAAAGCGCGCTGGTCTGGTTCTCGTGACGGCAGTTCGGACAGAATAACGTCATGTCCTGGCGACTCTCAGGCAACCACTATCTCTATATCCCACCCCTATGATAGCAAACAGTTGCCCAAGATCAAAGTCGGAAGAGAAAGTTGGGTCTGTTTCAGTTCAGTGGGTAAACCCCCACCTGGCCTCGCTTCGCTCGGTCCTTCCTCCCCCTTTGCGAAGGGGGAGGTGCCGAAGGCGGAGAGGGTTCCGGTACAATGTCTAACCCACTAACTTGAAACTCACCCGAGAAAGTTGAAAGAAAAAAGTAAGCAGTAAAAAAAGATGAAAGTAGAAAGATGAAAGTCAAACTGCCCGGCGGTTGATCTCCGGACACGGGATCGACGGTCAATCGGCGGCGGGCTGCAAGGCAGGCCGATCTTTCTCCAGGTTGCGGACAGCCGGGATCAGGAGGCCGACGATGCCGAGCAGCGCACAGAACAACCCGGCGGAAAGATACCAGATTTGCACGCCGATCCGGTCGGCGATGGGGCCTGCGATGGGCAGGCTGATCACGGTCATGATCTTGGCGACGCTCATGGTCAGGGTCATCACGCGGCCCTGGACATTCGGATCGACGTTGGCCTGGATGATGGCAACCAGCGGGCCGTCAATGGCGGCAATCGTCAGCCCGACGAAAAAGACCGCGCCGATCCCCATCGAGAACAGCCCTGCCGGGGTAAGGCCGATCACGGTGAGGCCGGCTCCGATCCCGATGACGCCCAAAAAGAAAGTATAGACCCGCTGCTTGAACCCACCCCAGGCGCTGAGGATCAGGCCGCCGGAGAGCATCCCGATGCCAATCGCGGCCTCGATCCAACCCAGTTCCTGCGCCGCACCGCCAAAATGCTCGGTGACCAGGATCGGCAGGAGGGCGAACGCGGGTTGAAGGAGCAGGTTCGCCAGCGAGATTCCCACCAGCATACCGAACAGCCCCGGCCATTTCCAGACATAGCGCATCCCCTCGACGACATCGCGCACAACGGTTGAGGAGGTCTCTTCGCCGGTCGCTTTGTCCTTTTTCGGCTGCGGGATGGGGATGAAGAACAGCGGGGCAATCGCCAGCGCTGCGGTGCTTACGTCAATCGCCAGGATGCCCTGCATGGGCAGGACTTCCAGCAGATAAGCGCCCAGCACCGGGCCGACGATGGAGACGCCGCCGTAGAGCGTCTGGTTGAGGCCGGAGATGCGCGTCAGGTGCTTTTCGGGAACCATCAGCGAGGTGGAGGCGGACATCGCGGTGTAGTGGAGCGTGCCGCCGAGGGATCGAATGAACAGCAGGATATAGACGTGCCAGAAGGCGACGACATCGAGGGCGAACAGGACGGCCAGGACGACGGTCGCCAGCGCGATACCGGCATCGGCGAAGATCATCACCTGTTTGCGGTTCCAGCGGTCGACGAGCGCCCCGGCGAACGGCCCCAATACGATCTGGGGGGCCAATCCGACCAGCGAGGCAATCGCCAGGACGGTGGCCGACCCGGTGGTATCGGTGAGATGCCAGATCAGGGCAAACTGGACGAGGTTGCTGCCCAGCAGGGAGATCGCCTGGCCGCTCCAGACAACAAAGAAGGGAGCCATCGGGCGGGAATCGGTGCTGATGGTGGATTCGGATTGTGTGGTCAAGTAAATCACTCCGTGTAAGGGGATAATGGGTCTATGGTATCGAATACACAGGTAAATACGCAAAGAAGAGGAAGAGGTTGCGAAGCAAGCCCGGGGCTGAAGCCGCCGGGCTAAAGTATCCTGGGATAAAGAGTCGTGGCTTGTTCAGTTTGATCACCCCCCGCATCTCGCTTCGCTCGATGCTGCCCCCCTTTGCAAAGGGGGCAGCATACCTTTTTTGAAGACGGCTCCCTGTCCTGGGGCTGAAGCCGCCGGGCTAAAGTGTCCTGGAATAAAGAGTCGTGGCTTGTTCAGTTTGATCACCCCCGCATCTCGCTTCGCTCGATGCCGCCCCCCTTAGCAAAGGGGGCGGCATATCTTTTTTGAAGACGGTTTCCTGTCAGCCCGTACCGGTGGTTCGCTGCTGAGGAACTGTAAAAATATAAGTCCGCCTTTTTGATCTTGCCCTCACCCCTAAATTTCCCTCGTGTGAATTGGCTTATCAATTGCACAGCAATTGGCCAATTCACTGAGCAATAAGCAACCGTATTGCGGTTGCTTATTGCCACCCTCCAGCATGGCGAGGGGACTTAACACCCTGATTTTGCCTGTATTCGGAAGGTGTTGTTTCTTTACAACTCCCAATCACGTATTCAGTTTATCCTCTCCCGGCAGTTGTTGTATACTGAATACACACCCATCCCATCCCCTCAACCCCGATCCCGGCCCGGATGGTCAATAAAGTGATAGGTCAACACAGGAAGGGTCATATGGCTGACGTTGAAAAATCCCCGGACGAAACCGTCGACGAAGCAGTCTCGAATGATGGCAAGAAGGCCAAAAAGAAAAAGAACAAAGAGAAAAAGATCACCTACAAGCAGATCAAGAAAACCTGGCTCGATAAGGACTTCTACGAGGACGAGCTTGAACGTCTCCAGTTCGAACTGGTCAAACTCCAGTACTGGGTCAAAGACCAGTCGATGCGGGTGGTGATTCTCTTCGAAGGGAGAGACGCCGCCGGAAAGGGCGGAATCATCAAACGGCTGACCGAACCGCTGAACCCTCGCGGTATCCGGCTGGTCGCGTTGGGCGTCCCCTCCGACAAGGAAGCGACGCAGTGGTATTTCCAGCGCTATGTCGCCCATCTCCCGGCGGCGGGCGAGATCGTCATCTTCGACCGCTCCTGGTACAACCGGGCGGGGGTCGAACGGGTGATGGGATTCTGCACCGACGACCAGTACTGGGAGTTCCTGCGATCCTGCCCGGAGTTCGAGCGGATGATCACCCGCTCCGGTATCAGGCTGCTGAAATACTGGATATCGGTCAGCGATGACGAGCAGGAGCGCCGCTTCCAATCACGGGTCATAGACCCGACCCGCCGCTGGAAACTCAGCCCGATGGACCTCAAATCCCGCGATATGTGGGTCGAGTATTCCAAAACCAAAGACATGATGTTCGAGCACACCGACATCCCCGAAGCGCGCTGGTACCAGATCGAAGGCGACGACAAGCATCGCGCCCGGCTCAACTGCTTCCGCCACATGCTGGAGATGATCCCGTACGAGGATGTCACCCCGGCCTTGATCGAACTGCCCGTCCGCCCGCCCGACGACGAGAGCTACACCCGTCCCCCGCGTGACGCGCACATCCTGGTCAGGGATTATTACGCGGACAGGTCGTAGCGGGTGAGGGAGAGGGATTCGGGCCGGTGATCGTCGAGGTGAAGAAGGATCGCCGGTGCGAATACCGGGCCAACGGCAGTAGGCTCGACGAATTCGGCAGCAAGCCGGTCTACTTCATGCTTGACGCCCTCGGTCGGCAGGGCCGGGAGATGGTCGGGATGCTCCCCTCCGGCGATTTCTATTTCAAGCGCCGTACCTGATAACCTGCCTGATTGGAGAGAGTGGAATGTCGATTGACCTGTTGATTTACGGGATGTTCGGCCTCGCCGCCGTGCTGATTGTCGTGCTGGTCGTCCTGCTGACCAGGAAGTCAGGGGCCGGACTCGAAGCGCCCCGCGAGGACGAATCGCCTGCCGCCGACGATACACCCGAAATCAGCCAGGCACCCACCGCCATCGCAGCGCCGCCCCTCTCCAGGCCGCCGCGCCCCGCCTTCAACCTGAACGCCCGCTGGGTGACGCCGGTCATCATGCTGGTGATTCTCGGCTTCCTCTGCGGCGGCGTGACATCGCTGGGGATCGGCATCTTCAACCTGCAATCGGCCAGGGGCAGCGAATCCTGGCCGACCGCCGAGGGGACGGTCAGCGAGTCGGAGGTTTTCGAGTATTATGCCGACACCGCCATGTATCAGGCCCTCGTTTCCTACAGCTACGTGGTCGACAACACCCGCTACACTGGCATGACGGTCGGCTATGACGTAGGCGGCTCGTCCGACCCCGCGTCGCAGCGCGAGATCGCCGCCCGCTACCCGGTCGGCAGCAAGGTGACCGTCTACTACGATCCCGCCAACCCGCAGATCGCCGTGCTGGAGCCGGGCGCAAAAGGCGATATCTGGAAGCCGGTGATTCGCGGCACGGTGCTGCTTTTTATCGGGCTGATCGGGGGCGCTCTCGCCGCCGGACGCCTGCGCGGGGGGATCGGGTAACCCCGGCTCTGGCCGATGCTCCGGCGATACGCCTCAATCATCGACCCACCGGTAGGGGCGACCCTGTGCGACCGAAGGTCGCCGGTCGCCCGTCTCCATTACCACCTACCTGAATTTTTTACGAGCGGTAGCGAGCAACCATAAATTAGCGTAATTCGCGCAATTCGCGGACAAATTTGCAGTTCAGGTGATCGCCCAAATACCACTTTTGGCTGATCCCGCGTCCCCCGGCCCCATGTTATAATACCCGCGTTCGTAACCAATCTATAGGAGTAAGCACATGCCATCCACCGTTTACTGGGGATCGCCCCACCAGGCCCAGCTCGATCACAACGAAACGCTCCCGGCCAAACTCGACCTGATCCTCGACAGGCTCAATATCCGCGACCGCGTCAAAGACAGGACCGTCGCCATCAAGATGCACCTCGGCGGCAACATCGGCTATTCGGT
>DAOUES010000125.1:0-16822 GCA_034430335.1 Anaerolineae bacterium
AAACCCGAATCATGCTTTTTGCGCGAAAACCGTTCCTCGGTTGCAGCGGCAATCAACTCTCCATCTTCGAGGATACAGGCAGCCGAGTCGTGGTAGTAGCAGGAAACACCTAATATATACATTGTGTGGAGTACATCCTTTTAATTGACAGGATTTGCTCAGGTGAAAGCCAGGAACCCAGTATCCACCTGATGAAAGTCACTTTGATCTGTTTCTTCAGTGACTTGCCGACTTATTCAGGACCGGGTTAACGTTATATTCTCAAACCCGGCGTATTATATCTAGAGAATTGAACAATGCCGAATCATGTTGACAAGAATCATCCTTATTAACCATATCTTCTCGACCGTTAAAATGCGAAATGTTTTATGCTTGTGCCTGGACGAAAACGATAGAGGAAACAGTGACTACTCCTTTCAAACTAGAACTGACCGGGATGGCGCACGGCGGGTCGGCGCTGGGACGCCACGAGGGACGAGTCGTATTTGTCCCATACACAATCCCAGGAGAGACGATCACCGCGCGAATCCTTGACGATAAACGCAAATTTGCGACCGGTGAAGTAATCGAAGTAATCGAGGAATCACCCGACCGGGTCGCCCCCCCCTGCCCGCACTTTGGACCGGGGAAATGCGGCGGCTGCCAGTGGCAGCATATTGGCTATAGCCGCCAGCTTGAACTCAAGTGCGAAGTCGTGCTCGATCAACTGCGGCGGGTGGGGAAGTTCGACGACCCGCTTGTCCACCCGACTATCGCCAGCCCGGTCGAATGGCACTACCGCTGCCATTCGACGTTTACCTCACTGCCAGGTGGAAAACTCGGCTTTTACAGCGATGACAACAGCCGGGTAGTGACCCTCGACACCTGTCTGATCCTCGACGAGGCCCTGCTCGAATTGTTCGAGCAGTTGGCGCTGGACGACGAAACCATCGAACGGATCAAATTCCAGGTTGGCAGCGCACCGGACGACCGGATGATCGTCCTCGTGACAGCCGACGATCTTGCCCCGGAAGTGGAGGTCGACTTTCCCGTCTCGATCAACCTGCTGCTCTCCGATAACGAACCGGTCAACCTGATCGGCAGCCCGCAGGTAACCTATCAGATTTTCGACCGGTCGTTTCGCGTGACTGCCGGGGGCTTCTTCCAGGTCAACCCACCGGTGGCCGAAGTGCTGATCGACCTGGTGCTGCAAAGGCTGGATTTGCAGGGCAGCGAATCGGTGCTTGACCTGTACAGCGGGGTTGGACTGTTTACCGCCTTCATTGCCGGGAGAGCCGACTATGTATTGAGCGTTGAGAGCTATCCTCCAGCGGTGACCGATGCGGAGATCAACCTCGACGACCTGGAAAACATTGACCTGGTGGAAGGCCCGGTCGAGGACGTTCTGGAAGACCTGGACGGGCTGTTCGACGCGGTTGTCGTCGACCCGCCGCGTACGGGAATGACCAACGAGGTAATCGACGAACTGGTGCGGCTGAACAGCCCGACGTTAGTCTATGTCAGTTGTGACCCGGCGACGCTGGCCCGCGATGCGCAAAAATTAGTCCGGCAGGGCTACCGGTTGATCGATACCCAGCCGGTCGATATGTTCCCGCAGACCTATCATATTGAATCGGTTGCTGCGTTTTGCAGACAGTGATAGGTTGAGGGCAAATTTTACAGGGACACTTAAAGGAGCATAAAATGCAGTACCGGATTTCTGGAACGACAATGCAGGCGCTTGATGTTCTCCTCCAGCGGGGCGAGGCTGTTTTCACCGAAGTGGGCGGGATGGCTTGGTACCGGGGCAGCATCAGCATGGAGACCAATATGCCGGGTGGACTTCTCGGTGGGCTGGGGCGCGCCGTGTCCGGCGAATCACTGTTTCTGACCACCTATAAGGCAGTGTCAGATACGGCGGAGGTCACGTTTACACCGGAATCCCCCGGATCAATCGTGGCGGTGGAGCTTGCGCCAGGGCAGACTGTCATTGCCCAGCGCGATGCCTTTATGTGCGCACAGGAGGGAGTCCAGCTCGCCGTGCATTTCAAGCGGAAGTTGGGTGCAGGGTTGTTTGGTGGCGAAGGATTTATCCTACAGAAAGTCACCGGGCCGGGGACGGCATTCTTTGAGATCGACGGGGAAACACGGGAGATCGAACTGGCGTCCGGGGAGACAATCCGGATCGACCCAGGGCATATCGCCATGTTCGAGGCGACGGTAAGCCACGACATCGAACGGGTAAAAGGGGTGACAAACGTATTGTTCGGCGGGGAAGGACTGTTCCTGGCGACGCTGACCGGGCCGGGCAAAATCTGGCTGCAAACCATGCCCCTCAATAACCTGGTCGCCAAGATCGCCGCACGGCTGCCAAAGAGCAGTTGACGGCTGTTCTACCGCCTGACTTTCAGAAATGAGAAACGGGGCGTCCGCGAACGGATGCCCCGTCTGTATTTTTGTCGCGCAGTTACCGGTGCGAGCTTTGAACCGGGATGATGGTCACTTTGCGTTGATCGCCAGCCCCAACACTCTCGGTCGAGACACTCTGATCGCCGCGCAGCGCGATGTGGATGATCCGCCGTTCGTTGGGCGGCATTGGCTCCAGTGTAACGGTGCGCCCCATCCGGCGGGCCTGGTCAGCCATACGCTTGGCTAACTTGCGCAGCGACTGCTCGCGCCGCATTTTATAGCCTTCGACATCGACGACGATGTTGGCACGGCGCTGTAACTCGCGGCTGACGATCAAGCGGGTGATATACTGCACCGCGTTGAGCGTCTCGCCGCGCCGCCCGATCAGGATACCCAGGTCCGGGCCGTGAATGTCCAGCACCCAGGGCGGCTCCTCGTCGGACGATTCGGCATCGGCGCGATAGGTTTCCACCTCTGCTTGAATCTCCATTTGGGAAAGCAGTTCGTGCAGCGTTTCGGCAGAGATACGGGCTTCTTCCTCCGTAGTCAAATCGGGTGCGGCCTGTCTGCCAATCCGATATGACTGCCCCGCGTCTTCGTCGTCTTCGTCAGCCGGGTAAAACGGCTCATCGGGGATATCATCATCCGGCACGGTGGGCGGTTCAGGTATTTCCTCTGGTTCAGGGGGCCGGGGTGGTTTCAGGGGAGTAAGGCGAACGACCGCATTACGGCTGCCCATCCCCAATACGCCCCGGCTTCCTTCCTCGATAATTTCGATGATTACATCATCGCGGGTCAGCCCCAGGCGGCGAAGCCCGTCGTCAATCGCTTCTTCCAGAGAGGGGGCCGTAATGTCAACAGGTTTCAGCGACTCGTTATCACTCATAGATTTAACCTCGCGCAATAGGTAAAAACCAATCTGGTGTTTTCATAGGTTTTCACTCGACGTAAGCCACTCGATACAGCAACTTATCTTAACCGGCGACTGCATCCGGGAAATTGATGGCAGGCCGGGTAATGACGTTTCTATTTCTTGGCCCTGCTTCTGCTGTGCCCTTTACCCTTCGGCTCTTCGGGTTGGGGAAGCCCTAACAACCCGGTCAGGCTGAAGCTGCCATCCTCCGTGCCGAAAAGGTTCTTCAGGCTGGCCCGCCCCATCGCCGCGTAGGTGACGAAGCCGATAATGTTCGAAACAACCCAGTAGATCGACAGGCCAGAAGGCAGGGTCAGAGAGATGTAGCCGATAAACAGCGGCATGGTGACCTGCATGGAACGGCTCATCGCCGCCGCCTGATCCTGCGCCCCACCCGAACTGGGGGGAGTCATGAGCTTCTGCTGGAGCCAGGTAGTCAGAACGACCAGCACAGGCAAGATGTAGAGCGGATCAGGAGCGGCAAGATTCAACCACCACACATGACTGTGAAGCGGAATGAGATCGGAAGGATTAGGCAGCCAGGCTAACGATGGAGGAAGGGGATGGTAGATATGCTGCGACAGTTCGATAAGCTGCAACGGTGATGCAGCCAGGGACCGGGTAATTGTCTGGTATAAGCCGATCAGAATCGGGAACTGGATCAGTGTTGGGAGACACCCGCCAAGCGGGTTGACTCCGGCCTCACGATACAACTCCATCGTTTTTTTCTGTTGAGTCTCAGGATCGTTTTTGTATTTTTCCTGAATCTCTTTGAGCTGAGGCTGGATTTCCTGCATACCAGCCGTTGATTTCTGCTGCCGCCAGGTCAGCGGGAAGACGAGAAGCCGGATCAGCACCGTCATAACCAGCAAGGCGACAACATAGTTATCTCCAAACAATCCGTAGAACCAGATCAGGAGATTGACCAGAGGGTCGATAATAAGCGTATTCCACATAAATAAATTCTCCCCTAATCAGGAATCAACCGATGAGAACGTCCAGCGTTCCAACATAGTTTCTCGGTCTAAGGCATGGATTTGATAAGTACTCTGATGATCCCCGATTAGCAGTAAGTCACCATAAAGCACCGGCGGCGCGTAGATTACGATAGAACGATCACTTGTGTTTGTATTAAAGAACAGGAACCTGGATGTAAATTCGGCTTCGACACTCACCGATGAAATCGCCTTGGTGCCATCTTCGATATTCAGGACATGCACATTGTCGCCATCAGTCGTACCGACGGATACAACCGCCACCCGCTGACCATCAGCACGGTCGAAAATAACCGGCACACCCACAACCGGGCCGCGTGCATCGAAAACCCACTGCTCTTCCCCGGTACCGGCGTCCAGGGCAAAGACATTTCCGTCGAGATCGGCGCCGACCAGCAGCCCGGTATCTTCGTCAAAGGCAGGACTGCTCCAAACCCAGTTTCCGGTCTCGTAAGTCCAGAGAATATCCTGGGTTTCGATATCCAGTGCGTAGACATGATTATTGAAACTGCCGAAATAGATTACACCGTCGTTGAGGCTGGGCGTTCCCACAATGGCCCCCATTTCCGGGTCAAGCTCGGTGCCATCCGCCGGGAACTTCCAACGCAGGCTGCCGGTCGCCGCATCGAGGGCGTAAAGGTGCCGGTCGAGGGAGGTGACGTAAAGCGTGCCGTCATCAAGCAGAGGAGTCGACCAGATGTCACGCTCGGTGGCAAAAGTCCAGGCGGTTCTGCCCCCTTCACGGTCCAGGGCATAGACAACCCCATTGACCGCACCGGCATAGATCATCTCATCGCCGATCACCGCGCTGCCGATGAACCGCGCATTGTCCGTCTGGAAGGTCCAACGCAGCGATCCGTTGGCCCGGTTCAGAACATGCAGCGTGTCCGTATAATCGGTCACTACGACAATGTCATCATCGACGGTGGGGGCAGCATAGAAAGTCCGCCCGCGATCCACTTCAGATGGATATGCCCAGACTTTACTGTTTATCTCAGGGTCGATGGCGAAAACCTGCGACCCGGCAGCAAGGTAGATTGCATCATCCGCCGCCGTTATGCCCGGCCAACTGGAACCGGTGAAACGCGACGCCTGGCTGGACGCACAGCCGGTCAGGGATGTCGCCAACACAAACAAGGCGATACCCGGCAACCAGTATCGGTTAATTCTTGTCATGGAAAATGGAACTCCTCAGGAACAGGGTCATAGCCGCCTGGGTTAAACGGGTGACAACGTGAAACACGCTTAATCGCCAGCCAACCTCCCCGGAATAAGCCAAAGCGGTCAATAGCCTCATATCCATAATGCGAACAACTTGGCGTGAATCGACAAGATGGGGGCAAAATACGCGAAAGCGTTTTTTGATAGAGGCGGATCAACCCCAGGGCAATATATTTCATAAATGAACTTTTTCAAGCAGCCTGGCCGATACAAATAAGCGTCCCAGTTCTGTCACAAGCTCTTGATAAGTAACAGCCGCAGCAGATGGCCGGGCGATCACCACAACGTCAACGCCATCCGCCAGGTTCGACAGCCAGGACCGGATCGCTGCACGCAGACGCCGTTTCAACCGGTTGCGAGTCACCGCATTACCAATGCGGCGGCTGACGACAAATCCAAACCGGTTGTGAGGCAGTCCGTTGGGCAAAACGTTCAGAATCAACTTATCGCTCTGCCACCGCCGCCCCTCCTCGCGCAGCCGCAAAAAATCTTGAGACCGTCTCAAGCGGAGATGCCGGGCAAGCATCGGCAGCCATCCTGGGATCTGACCAGATTAACTATTCCAGTTTACGTTTTTAACGTGCTTTGGTTGTGTGGCAAGACTTTTACGTCCCTTTTGGCGGCGAGCCTGTAAAACCTTGCGGCCACCTTTAGTTTTCATCCGCTGCCGGAAACCATGAACACGGGCACGTCGGCGTTTCTTGGGTTGATAGGTGCGTTTTGGCATGCTTACTCTCTCTCAAATGCGACAAATTATCCGCCCCGTATAGGCG
The DNA here is from genome assembly GCA_034430335.1 of Anaerolineae bacterium. Classification (GTDB taxonomy): domain Bacteria; phylum Chloroflexota; class Anaerolineae; order Aggregatilineales; family UBA3940; genus JAFGOY01. The sequence goes on from DAOUES010000125.1 coordinate 6,291, forward strand.
GGGCGGCAAGTTCCATACGTTTTTTGACATCATGAGATTATAACGCAGGCAAAAATGGTGGTCAAAATGCGGGAAATCCCAGCCGTAAAAAAACTGGAGTTTCGCCGCGTTAAACCATGCTGGCGAAACTCCAGCCATTTCGGCAACTCGGTGAGGGCCTGACCCGCCTGACTTTTATTGCATCGCAGCAGAAACCGTGATGGTATAGAGTTTGTGCTCAGGGGCTATGTCACAATTGCCAATCGGTTGATCTTCCGGACAGTTGGCATTGTCAGAAGGCTCCCAACCGACTATCAGCAGCAGCAGCGCGCTGTCGCGGCCAAATCCGCCGCCCCAACCGGTTGGCCCGGCGACAAAATGTTCCTCGTCAGGTGTCCAGCCCATTGATTGCAGCACTACCGATAATTGATCGAACGTACCCTGAGTGCCGCCAAGCCCGTCGGCCCCGGTGCCGCTGATCGTGACCAGGCAACCGGTGCCAGAAGTACCGGTGGCAACATCGTAAAATGGCGCGTTTTCTTCCAACGTCCCCGGAGCCAGGTCCAGTTCACCGGAAACAGCAGTTTGAAGGTCGGCGCAAATGTCGGTCGGGATAGGCACCCATCCCGATGTTGGCGGAGGACTGGAAGCAAAACCATCGTTGGCGTACAGGATGCCCTGCCAGTAATAGCTGCCGTCCGCTGCCTGGCCGATATAGATCAACACTTCGTCAGTACCGCTTGGCCCCCATCCCTGTGAAAAGAGGAAGTCGACTGCGTTGGGGTAAAGCTGGAAAGGATTGCCCCCGAACAAGGCATCTGTATCGATCTCGGTTAGTTCGGCATAAGTGACGACATTCGCGGGCGGGAGGAACGTGTTTTGGAGCGCGGAAACGGCATCGGAAGGCGTCATCTGCTCCCCATTGCCATACCAGATCATGATTTCAAACGGATCACCCATCAGGCTTCCCAGCGCTGCATAGTCACGAGGACCGGCAGTCAAGGCAGCCGTCAATGCCTGCTTAAACTCCTGGATAGAGACAGGGGCAGCCGCAGCAGGTGCTTCGGCCACGACAGCTTCATCGGCTGGCGCTTCTCCGCCGCTGGCGGGAACGGGCGTATAGGTGACTTCTATCGTCTGACCGGTGGGCAGTTCGCCGATAGCTTCCACCGGTTCGCTGCTCGAATCGGCTCCACAGGCGCTCAACACAGGCACGATTAATAGAAGTGCTGTTAAAAGAGCTACAGAACGATTCTTGAGATTCATATTTTTACTTCCTTGAGACTGGTGTTGGTAGTTTTGAAGAACATCATTTGACTAAGTCTCGCCCATTATAGCCAGAAAACCCTTAAAGAGGCATTCGCTGCGTGTTCGGACTTGTCGTCAGCGAGCGTAAGGCTATACTTGATGATACCAATCAGGTATTTGTCAGGACTCGGCGGAGGAAGCCAATGAGCGTCACATTTACAGAGGAACAAATAACGGACACCTTACGAAAAATCTCTCTGGACGGCACGCTTGACGCTCCGAGCGCAATGTCCATCGAGGATGAATTCAAGGCCATTCTTATGGCAAAATCCACCCAGGTTATCGTCGACCTGGATAATATCGACTACATGTCGAGCTATGGCCTTCGAATGCTGCTGGTAGGAGCCAAGACGCTGAACAGCAAAGGGGGCGGGCTGCACCTGGTCGCGCCGAACGAGCATGTCATGAAAGTGATTACCGTCGCCGGATATGACCAGATGTTTCCCGTATATGAAACACTGGAAGACGCGCTTCAGGCATTAGGGCAATAGATTTCGACCGGGTATCGTTAAACAGGGGGAGGTCTTTCGAAGAGAATGCCTCCCCTTTTCAATATGCCGAAAAACACTGCACATGGTATGATCGAGCGGTTGTGAAAAAGCCTGGTGGAAACCAACAACAGGAAGAACCAAAGCAGTGATCATTCTCCAGATAATGTATTGTATCAGCGCTCTGGGCCTGGCCCTGATCGGGCTGAATACCCTGGTTTTATCGGCGCTTTACCTGCGCCATCGAAAGGACATGAGTCCCCGGCCTGCGGTCGAGTCTGAGGCCGACTGGCCGCCTGTTGTCGTCCAACTCCCAATCTACAACGAACGCCATGTGATCGTCCGGCTGGTCGAGGCGATCAGCAAGCTCGACTATCCCCGCGACCGGCTGCTGGTTCAAATCCTGGATGACTCAACCGACGATACGGTCGAATTCGCGGCGGTGGCTGCCGAGCATGCCCGCGCCGACAGGCTGCGGATCGAGCATATCCACCGTGAAGATCGGGAAGGTTACAAAGCCGGGGCTTTGACCGCTGGCTTGAATCGAACCAACGCCCCCTTCATCACCATTTTCGACGCGGACTTCATCCCCGGCCCGGACTTTTTAAAAAAGGTCATCCCGTATTTTCTTGAGAACGAAAACCTGGGGATGGTCCAGACCCGTTGGGCGCATCTCAATGCCGGGGAGAGCCTGCTGACCCGCGCCCAGGCGCTGGCACTCGATGCTCACTTCGTCGTCGAGCAAACCGCGCGGTACCGGTCGGGCCTGCTGATGAACTTCTCCGGCACCGCCGGTATCTGGCGGCGGGAATGCATCGAATCCAGCGGCGGGTGGCAGTCGGGAACGCTTTCCGAAGATATCGATCTCAGCTACCGCGCCCAGTTGAAGGGCTGGGAGTTTCTGTATCTGCCCGATGTATCTGCCCCGGCAGAAATCCCACCGCTGATGATGGCCTTCAAGCGCCAGCAGTCGCGTTGGGCGACAGGGACGGTTCAATGCCTCCGAAAGCTGGGGGGCAGGCTGATCAGGTCACGGCTGACGGTCTGGCAAAAACTCCAGGGCATCATTCACCTGGGGGGATACTTCCTGCACCCGCTGATGATCCTGCTGCTGCTGCTCACACTTCCACTTTTACTGATGGGCGGATTGAATAATCTGCCGCTGGCCGGGCTGGGGCTGGCGATGCTCGGATCGCCGGTTCAGGCGATCATCAGCCAGAGCGCCCTTTACCCTGACTGGAAAAAACGCCTTCTATATTTTCCACTGTTCATGGTGATGGGGGCAGGGATCGCGGTGAGCAATTCGGCGGCGGTGTGGCGTGGTTTCAGCAACCGGCCCTATGCTTTTCGCCGGACTCCAAAATTCCACGCCCAGGGACAGGGAAGCAGTTGGACGCATAGCTCGTACACACTGCCTGTCGACTGGACAACATATATCGAAGCCGGGCTGGCCGTCTACGCGCTCATCATTGGTGCCCTTGCTGTCACCCGGCTGCCCGCGCTGGTGCCTTTCATGGTGTTGTATGCTTCCGGGTTCGCCTATACTGCCGGTTTGAGCCTGTGGCAGGCGCGGGCCGCGAAGAAGAGCCGCCGGGCCGGAAACTGCGCGTTGGGGCTTTCTCCCAGCAGCCGATAAGTATCGCAGACCGGTCTATCAGACAGGGATTCTCAATCGAGAGTGCCTGTTTTTTGTTCCTACTCTTCTTGACTCCAGGTTTGGAAAGGTGTATTGTATAGACTGAGTAGTCTAGACTGCTCAGTCTATTGCGGTAATGTGCAGCTATATTGAGAAAAGACACCATTCATGAAACCGTTATCACTGATCGGAATCTGGACGCCGGGGGCCTATGATCGAATGGCGAAGTCCTATGATTTCTTTGACGGGTTTTCTCCGACTTCGGATATGGCAAAGGAGAAGATTGTAGAGGGATTAGTCAAAGAGATCGGGAGCGGTTCGATTCTGGATATCGCTTGCGGAACAGGCACACTGCTGCACAAAGCGCATTCAAAAGGGTTTGAATGCTATGGGAATGATCTCTCGCAGGGAATGCTCGACCAGACGCAAGACAAAGTCCCTGGGGTTACACTTACCAAAGGCAGCTTCACCGATCTCCCCTATCCAAACAATCGCTTCGATGCTGTGGTCGCAACAAACGCCATCAGCGCGGTGGGATTCGATGTTAAGAAGGTGCTGGGAGAGATGGTGCGAGTTTGTAAGCCAGGGGGTTCGATATGGCTGGCCGAGTTTGGTTGCCCTCTCAAGGAAAACTGGCTGACCAGAATCATGACCAGAGTAGCCATTCTGATTGGGGATTGCCCATATGATTTTGAGAACATTTTTCGTGAAATGGGATACAAACCAGATATCGAACACTTTGCAATGGGGGGAATGTATCAACTTATCCATGTGCGCAAGTGAAAGGTAAAAGGGAGGTACAACATGATTGTCGCAATTACGCTTGGGATGGCCGGACTGCTGGGATTGATCGTCGTCTGGATTGTAGAAGGGATGTTCAAGCGTCAACCCCCATTCGGTGAAGCCGCCGATTATCTCATTGGTTTGGTCAGCGCAGTAGGGATCGCAGCGCTGGATTATTACTTCCTGATCCCGGCGTTTTTCCCCAATACGCACTGGATGTGGGTCGCAGGGGCCATCAGCGAGGGCGCATTTGGTGCCTGGCTGGTGTTGTGGATCATCCGGCAGGCGGCTCGCCCGCCATTTAAGGGCGAAGAAAACACATGACACCACGTATCGACCCACAAGAACGCCGCCAGGAAATCCTCGATGCCGTGCTGCGCTGTTTTGCCCGAACAGGCTACAACGGTACATCAATGGACGATGTCGTTACCGAGAGCGGCCTGAGCAAAGGGACTCTCTACTGGCACTTCAAGAACAAACGCGAACTGTTTATGGCCGCCTTTGATCATGTCATGAATCAAATGGTGGAACCCTTCATGCAGTTGTTCGAAGCCGATATACCGGTGATCGAGCGTCTGCGGCTGTTCGAGCAGTCAAGCAAGGTTCTGGTTAATACCGAGCAAGAGTTATCAACCATGCCGCTGAACTTTCTACTTGAAATATGGCAGGACGAAGAATTCAGCCAGCATTATACAGACATTCTTGGAAGTTTCGTCGAAAGCACCCGCAATTTGATACGTGAAGGGATCGAGAATGGCGAACTGCGTGAAGTCGATATCGAGGGGGTGACCTGGGGAATCATGGCGCTGTACGATGGAATCTACCTGTATCACCTGATCGGATTCCCGCTCAACGGTGCCAACGTATTTGAAGTGATGACCAACATACTTATCGAAGGATTGATCAAGCGAGAAGGCGAATGATCCGCAAAACGTGGGCGATGACAAAAAAGGAACTGTATCATATCCTCCGCTCACCAGGGATGCTGTTCCTCGTCACCGTCTCGCCGATCCTGATGCTGATCTTGATGGCCTACGCCCTGGCTGCCGACGTAAAAAGTGTGCCGGTCGCCGTGATGGACAAAGACCTGACCCCCCTCTCACGAGCTTATGTGCGGACGATCATGGGCGGGCCTGACTTGGTACTGGTTGCCTACGTCGACTCGCTTGAAGATGTCGACCGGATGCTGGCGGCCAACGAAATCCGGGCAGCGGTGATCATCCAGGATGGTTTTGAAGAAAACGTTAAAACACTGACCAGTTTCCCGGTTCAGATTATCATCGATGGGTCCGAACCGGCCTCCGGGGGATTTGCGTCGCAGCATATCGCCGCGCATACCCAGAATTTTGTCCTCGAATATGTTCAACAGGATGCCACCCGGCAGGGCCTCCCGCTGACGGCGCTGCAAGACCCCATCGATCTGCGGATGCGCGTCTGGTACAACCCGGATATGAAAGCCGTCTACGATGTCGTTCCGGCCCTGATCGCGGTGATCCTGGGGCTGCCCGCCATCTCGCTTTCTGCCGCCATTGCCCGCGAAAAGGAACATGGCTCGATGGAGCAGTTGATCGCATCGCCGGTCAGCCGCTTTGAGATTCTTGCCGGGAAGATGCTCCCCTACCTGATTGTCGGGGTTCTCGACGTTTTCCTCTCGTTGATCGTGGCGCGGGTGCTGTTCGGCGTCCCGTTCAGGGGCAGTCTGGTGCTGCTTCTGCTTTTCTCGATAGAGTATTTCATTGCCAACCTTGCAATCGGTTTGATCATTGCCGTATACGTCCGGACACAGCAGACGGCGATGGTCTTCTCGCTGCTGATCTTCCTGTTCCCCGGCTTCTTTTTATCAGGTGTGTTCTTCCCCCTGATCGCGATGCCGCCCGAAGCGCGCATGGAAGCCAGTATGCTCCCGGTAACCCACTTCGTGGCGATCATCAGGGGATTGTTCATCAAGGGGGTTGGGATGGACGTTTTGTGGAAGAACGCCGCTGCCCTGGCCGGAATGGGGCTGCTGCTCGGCAGCTTCGCGGTGGCACGTTTTCAGAAGAAGCTGGCGTGAAATATGTTTAGAAGACTGTTTGCACTGATACAAAAGGAATTTACTCAGCTTCGACGTGACTGGATGTTCCTGCTCATGATCCTGATCGGCTGCCCCGCCGAGATGTCAGCGGTGGCCTATGCAACCGGCCAGGATATCGAGAACCTGCCGCTGGCGATCTGTGACTATGATCGTTCGGAAGAAAGCCGCAGGCTGGTCGAAACACTGGCAAATACCACAACCTTCGATCTGGTTGGCTATACGACAAACCAGAAAGAACTGGCCGAGATGCTCGATCAGAATACAGCCTATGCAGCAGTCGTCGTGCCGCCCGATTTCAGCCAGGATCTGCTTTCCTCGACGACCCGGCCAACCGTGCAGGTTTTGATCAACGGGTCTGAATCGGCGGCGGCCAGCGAAGCGTATCAAACAATCGAGGGAGCGCTTCTCGACTATGGCTACCAGGCCATGCCCGGGCTGCTCGCTTTACAGAATGAGGCCGACCATCTCCAACCCAGCCTGCGGGTGTGGTACAACGAAGAACTGCGCAAAGCCAATTACACGATCCCCTCCGAACTGGGCTTCATCCTGTACGTGATCGCCATGTGGGTGGCAGTGCTGAGTATCGCCCGCGAACGCGAGTTGGGCACGCTGGAACAGTTGATGGTCACCCCGTTGCGTAAAGCAGAAATCGTGATCGGTAAATCGATCCCGGCGGTGATTATCGCCTATATCAATTTCATCCTGATGCTGGGGATGGTCGTGTTCGTATTCAAAGTCCCGATGCGGGGATCGCTGCCGCTGCTGCTGGTGCTGGCCTTCTTCTACATCCTGGTCGAGTTGATGCGCGGCCTGCTGGTTTCGGTCGTCTCGCGCACGCAGCAGCAGGGCCTGATGATCGTATTCCTGATGGCGTTTGTCGATATGACCTTCTCCGGCTACGCCGTCCCGGTGGAAAGTATGCCGCTGTTTTTCCAGAAACTATCGAATATCTTTCCGATCCGGCACTGGATGATCATCATGCGCGGGATCATGCTCAAAGATATTGGTGTAGACGTGTTCTGGCGGCATGTGGCGGCAATCGGCGCACTGGGTGTCATCCTGACTATCGGCACGCTGCTGGCATTCCAGCGAGCCTTGAGCCAGGAATAACATTACGCACCTTGACAACTGAATACAAGCGACTTAGAATATGAACGAACGACCGTTCATATTCTAAAGGTCGAATCCGAGGACGCGCCATGACCAAACCTAAACGCCAGCCACGCGGTGAGCAGACACGTATCGCGATTCTCGACGCCGCGATGAACCTCTTCCTGGAAAACGGCTACAACGGAACCAGCATGCGCCAGATCGCAAGGGAAGCCGATATTGCCCTGGGAGGCATCTATAATCACTTTCCGGGCAAAGAGGATATCTTCAAGGTGTTGATCACCGAGCGCCTGCCAATCGGCCTCATCCTGGAAGCCCTATCCTCAGTAGAGGATACCGAAGGGCCGCAAATGGTGGCCGAAGCATTCGAACGCCTTCAGGCGCTGTACCGCAAGCACTACTACTTCTTTGGCCTGTTTCTGATCGATCTGCAGGAGTTCGGCGGGGCCAATGCTCGCAGTCTGATAAGCAGCGTCATGATCCCGGGATTTATGACCTTTGCAAGTCGGGTCAGACAGGCCGGAGGGCTTCGTGAGGATATAAGCAATTTCATCCTTCTTCGCCTGTTTGTCAGCCTGATGATCGGCTATGTGCTGACGGGGGTGATTGCCTATTCCGACGACCAGCCGCTGATCGCCGGTTTGCCGGGCGGGGAGGAAGTACGAATCAGTTTGACAGAGGTATTCCTGCACGGTCTCGCCGAAAAGGAGGATGATCGATGATCCGCCGACTGGCCGCCATTCTCCGTAAAGAGGCGATCCATATCGTTCGCGATCCGCGCACGCTGACCATCATTTTCTTCATCCCAATCATGCAGATGATCCTTTTGGGATATGCCGCCACCACCGATATCGAGAATATTGGCCTGGCGGTGCTGGACGGAGATCGCTCGGCAGAAAGCCGGGAGTTGATACGCGCTTTCGAGGCGACTAATTACTTCGAGGCTATTCACGTGGGAAGCCAGGAAGAAATGACTGCGCTGCTCGACAGGGGTGAAGCGCGCGCCGCAATGGTGATCCCGGCTGGCTACGGGCAGAGTATTCTAAGCGGCAAAGATGTCCAGGTCGGTATTCTTATCGACGGATCAGACCCCACGATTGCCAACGATGTCATGGCATCGGCCTTGCAGACCGGGCAGGACTGGTCGAGGAAGCTGGCCGCCCACCTGGGGCAAAACAGCGGGTTGGAAATTCGCCCGACGGTCTGGTACAACCCCGGCCTGGAAAGCGTCAATTTCATGATCCCGGCCCTGATGGGTTTGATCATGCAGTTCCTGTCGACACTGGTCACGTCGATGGCGATTGTTCGGGAACGGGAATACGGCACGATGGAACAACTGATAGTAACTCCGATCAAGCCATTGGAACTCGTTATCGGAAAAACACTGCCCTATATTCTGGTATCATTTTTCGCCTTTCTTGAGGTACTGGTCGTGGGCATGTTCTGGTTCGGCGTACCCATTCACGGCAGCCTTACCCTGCTGCTCGAACTATCGATTGTGTTCTTGCTCGGATCGCTGGGAATCGGAATCGTGATATCGAGTGTGGCAGAAACGCAGCAGGAAGCCATGATGTTGAGCTTCTTGGTTTTACTGCCATCTATATTTCTGTCAGGGTTCTTTTTCCCGCTCGATGCAATGCCCTGGGCACTGAACGCCATAAGCTATCTGATCCCGCTGCGTTACATGCTGATCATCATACGCGGCATCGTATTGAAAGGCGTCGGGCTGCCCATTTTGCACAACGAAGTGATCTTCCTGTGTGTCTTCTGTATTGGAATGCTGCTGCTTGCATCGGTACGATTTCGTAAGAATCTTGATTAGAAACCTTAATATAATTTGGATACGCTCACTTTGTCATCAATGGCAAACAACGACTACAGAAAAGACGGATTTGGAAATGGTAGTAGGAAATCAAAAAGAAGTAATAATCGAAACGAATAACCTGCGGAAGGACTTCAACAAGACGGTTGCAGTCGATGGTCTTGACCTATCCGTATATAAGGGCGAGGTCTTTGGACTGGTTGGCCCGGATGGGGCAGGTAAGACAACCACGCTGCGGCTGCTGGCCGCGATCATGGACCCCACCAAAGGATCGGCGACCGTCGATGGTTTCGATACGGTGCGCTCACCTGAGTCGATCAAGGAACGGATCGGCTATATGGCCCAGCAGTTCAGCCTGTACCGCGATCTCTCGGTGAACGAGAATCTCAACTTCTTCGCCGATGTGTTTGGCGTATCGGGGAAAGTGCGCAAAGAACGGATCGAACGGCTGTTGACCTTCGCCCGGCTAACCGAATTCCGCAAGCGGCGGGCCGGTCAGCTTTCCGGGGGGATGCAGAAGAAGCTGGGACTGGCCTGCACCCTGATCCACGAGCCGGAAATTCTCTACCTCGATGAACCGACGACCGGCGTCGACCCGGTATCGCGGCGCGAGTTCTGGGACATCCTGACCAATCTGCACGTACAGGGGGTGACCATCGTGGTCAGCACGCCGTATATGGACGAGGCCGAACGCTGCTCGCGGATCGGGTTGATGTATGAAGGCAAACTGATCGAATGCGATACGCCGGAGGCCATCCGACAGCGCGTGCCCGGCAAGGTGATCCAGGTCTGGCCCAGCGACCGTATTCAGGCGCGGGACATTCTACGCAATACGCCGACGATTCACGAGGTGCAGTCGTATGGAGAACAACTCCACGTCTTTGTCGACGAGATAGAGTCCGGCATAAAACTCATTGAAGAGACGCTGGCAAATGCCAATATCCAGGTCAAGGCGATTCGACAGGTTGAGCCGCGCGTCGAGGAAGCTTTTATATCGCTAATACGGCGGCGCGTCGCAGCAGGCAGCGCATAAAACATTGAGACTTAAATGAGCGAAACACAATCAAACGGCAGTCACAATTTATTCGCCATCGAGGTCGAGCAGTTGACCAAAGACTTTGGCAGCTTCCGGGCAGTCGATCACGTTTCCTTTACCGTAGAACGTGGGCAGATTTTTGGATTCCTGGGGCCAAACGGCTCCGGTAAGACGACGACGATCCGCATGCTGCTGGGCCTGCTGCGCCCATCCGACGGTGAGGCGATTGTGCTCGGCACCGATGTCAGGCGGAACCCGGAAAAGGTCCGGCCCCGGCTGGGGTATATGTCACAGCG
>DAOUES010000126.1:0-8659 GCA_034430335.1 Anaerolineae bacterium
GGTGCGGGCATAATCGAGCAGCGGGTGCTCGGGCAGGCTGGCGGCGATCAATTCGCCTTCGACCACATCGAGCGCGGCCCCGGCCAGCTTCCCCGATTCTAGCGCGTCGAGCAGCGCCGCCGAATCGACCACTGCACCACGTGCGGTATTGATCAGCACCGCGCCGGGTTTGCAATGCGCAAAACAGTCGGCGTCAAATAAATGGGTGGTTTCTTCGTTGAGCGGCACGTGCAGGCTGATCACGTCACTCCGGGCGCAGAGTTCTTTCAGATCACCGACCGCCTCGACCGTCCCGTCGATCAGGACGTAGGGGTCATAGGCCAGCACCGTCATCTCGAATGCATTCCCATAGCGGGCGACCATGCTCCCCAGGCGGCCATAGCCGACGATCCCCAGCGTGGAGCCGCGCAGTTCATGGCCGCGCATCTGCCCCCGATCCCACTTACCCGACGCGCCCATCTTCGCCGCCGGGATCAACTTACGCCGGAGCGCCAGCAGCAGCGCCCAGGTCTGTTCGGCGGTGGCGGTGATCGACCGGAGAAACGCGGATTCGCCGCGCAGCGTCAACACGTCGATACGGCGTTCCTGCATCGTGTCGAGGTCCAGGTGATCGACGCCAGTGGTTGCCGAAACCACCGCTTTCAAATCAGGGGCCGCGTCGATCATTTCACGGTCGACCCGGTGCCCCAGGCGAACGATCAGAATATCAACACCTGATAGACTGTTCAGCAGTTCTTCCCGGCTGAGGGTGTGATCGTCGATCACTTCACCCAGTGATTCCAGTGTGGCACGTGCTCCGGCATCGTAGCGGTCGGGTTCGGCGTTGAGAATACGGAGCATCAACCCTGATCTCCTGTTTCGAGCAGCGCCTCGGCGCGGATGAGGTCGGCGCGGGTATCGACGTTAACCGAGCGTTCCTCCGGCATCACCACCGCCCGGAGCCGGTCGCCGTAGAAGGATCGCCGCTCGACCAGCACGTCCCGATCCACCAGGTAGATCGCCCCGTTGCGAACGTAAACCGGCGGGTAATCCTGCCGGTGATGCTGGTGGGCCGCTTCGGGCATCAACAGGCGCGGGGTGTTTCCATCGAGCAGGTATATATAGTACGGGTGGGTCGATTCCAGCTTATAGACCGAGATCACCGAATCGGCCTGCTCGTCCTGATAAAGCCTGATCGCAGCCTGAATATCTTCTGAGCGGCGCAGGGGGCAGGTCGGCTGGAGCAGCAGGAAAGCGTCGTAGGGTTGGTCCGTCAATTCTTCCATGAAGTCGAGCGCATGGAGGGCCACGTCGACGGCGCTGGCCGAGTCGGTAGCCAGTTCGGGCGGCCTCATGAAAGGCACCGCCGCATTGTACCGGCGGGCGGTAGAGGCGATTTCCTCGTCATCGGTGGAGATGATCACGTTGGCAAGCTGCGGGACGCCCAGCGCGGCCAGGATCGTATGAGCGATCAGGGGATGATCTCCCAGTCTAAGTATGTTTTTCCGGGGCAGGCCCTTCGACCCGCCCCGCGCGGGGATCACAGCCAGGACGCGCATGGTCAGTAGGTCAACTGCTTGTCTATCGAGAGGTTACAGGTCGCCAACACTTCGGCGATCCGTCTACCCGCGTCGCCGCTGCCGTAGATCGGGTCGCTGGGATAGCGGCCATTGGCGATCTGCTTTTCGGTCGCTTCGCGGATGGCGGCGCGATCATGGGGAACGTCGATCACGTTTAAGCCCCGGTCGCGCCCGCGCTGCCGGTCGCCGATATTGACCACCGGGATGCCCAGGTAGGCGCATTCGCGGATGCCTGCGCTGGAATTCCCAACCAGGCAGCGGGTGTGGTAGATCAACTTCAGGAAATCTTCGGGGGCGAAGTTCTTGTAAAAATGGAAATGGTCGATACTGCGGCCTTCTTTCTCGCGGAAGGCACGGATGCCCTTCGACGTGCCGTCCGAACCGGCATCCATGTTCGGCCAGAACCAGAAAGCGGGTATGTCCAGGTCACGGATCGCTTCCAACGTGACAGTGATATCTTCTCGGGCCGTCTGGTAGCTGGTGGTGACCGGGTGCTGCATCACGACGATATAGTCCTGCTGTGGGTCGACCGTCCCGGCCCCTACCCCGCCGTAGCGCGTGTAGGGATCGAAATCGAGGTGATCGCCGTAATCGATGCGGGCCGCGAGGTCAATCGACGGGCAGCCGGTGACGAACACCCGATCCGGGCGCTCCCCCATCTTGATCACACGTTCTGCTGCATTCTCACCGGAAACCAGGTGAATATCGGCGAGCTTGGTGTTGGCATGGCGGACTTTCTCGTCGATGGAGCCAGTCACTTCACCGCCCTGCACATGGGCGAGCGGAATATTCATATAAGCGGCGGCGATGGATGTGGCAATCGTTTCAAACCGGTCGGCAATGGTGACGACGACATCCGGCCTGTGATTGTCGAAAACGGTCGCAAGTTCCTGCAAGGCCAGCCCGGTCGATTTGGCCGAAGTGGTCAGGTTTTCCCCTTCGAGCAGATTGTAAACGCGGGCATTGACCGTAAAGCCGTCGCGCTCGACGTATTTCTCCGGCTGCCCGTAAAAATCGAGCAGCATTGAGGCCGCCAGAACCAGTTGAAGCTCCAGGTCGGGATGCTCGACAATCGCTTCCAGGGCCGTTTTGATTCGGGAATAGCTGGGCCGGGCTGTCACGACCACACAGATTTTTCGCATAAGGTTTGCCAACACCGCTGTTGATTCGATTCGCAGGGTATACATTAACTGCTATCCCCGATTTGAACAAGTACCTCCCCACCGAGTAGAATTCGGGCAGATGCCGCCAGCACAGGAGATAAGTCGATGCAAATTGGAGACCGGGGTATCGGTGAAGGCGCGCCGTGTTTCATCATTGCCGAAGTTGCGCTGGGTCACGATGGCAGCCTGGGGATGGCCCACGCCTATATCGACGCGATTGCCAGCGCCGGGGCAGACGCAGCGAAGTTCCAGACTCATATTGCCGAAGCAGAAAGCTCGGAGGCCGAACCGTTCCGCGTGCCGTTCAGCCCACAGGACAAAACCCGCCTCGATTACTGGCGTCGGACGGGTTTCACGGCGGAGCAGTGGCGCGGCCTGGCCGATCACAGCGCGGAGAAAGGGCTGATTTTCCTCAGTTCGCCGTTCTCTATCGAAGCCGTCGATCTTCTGGCCGATCTCGATATGGCCGCTTACAAAATCGCGTCGGGTGAGATCGGCAACGAACCCATGATCCAGTACATCATCGAACAGAATCGGCCCGTCCTGTTTTCGTCGGGGATGAGCGACTGGGCAGAACTGGATCGCGGAATCGATCTGGTTCGATCAGCCGGTGTGGACGTGGGGGTCTTTCAATGCACGACGCAGTATCCCTGCCCCCCGGAACGACTCGGCCTGAACATCGTCCCCCAGATGCGCCAGCGCTACGGCTGCCCGGTCGGGCTTTCCGACCATTCGGGGACGATCTACGCGGGGCTTGCGGCGGTGACGCTGGGTGTCGATTTGCTTGAAATTCATGTGGCGATGAGCCGCGAGATGTTCGGGCCGGACGTGGTTGCATCGGTGACGACGGGTGAACTCCGGCAGTTGGTCGAGGGGGTGTGGTTCGTCGAACGGGCGTTGGCCGGGCACGTGGACAAGGACGCCCTGCAGGAAGAATTCCAGCCCCTGCGCGAGATTTTCACTCAGAGCGTCGTCACGACCGCCAATCTCCCCACCGGGACGGTGCTCGAACGCGATCACCTGTCGACGCGCAAGCCGGGCACGGGTATCCCCGCCCGCGATCTCGATCAACTGGTAGGGCGCACGCTTGCCCGCGATGTTTTAGAAGGAACGTATCTTTCGTATGAGGATTTCGAATAGCCTGATCGCCCCCTGTGGGGGAGATGGGCGACGCAGTCGGCCAGAGGGGGCGCTTCTTCACGCACAAAATCTAACCGCCTGTCTTAATATCGAACACGCCTTTCCACACCGGGAGATCATTCTATCCCCGGCTTTACAGAATCCTCACCCGGCCAGAGTCAGAAAATCGAGCCGCGACAACTCCCGCACCTGTTCGGCGGCGCGGTACGAACTGCGTACCAGCGGCCCGCTTTCGACCCACCTGTAGCCCATCTCCAACCCGATACGCTTGAGTTCTATGAACTTGTCCGGCGTGTAGTAGCGGTCGATGGGCATGTGCTTCTTGCTGGGCTGTAGATACTGCCCGATGGTGAGAATATCGACCTTCAGTTTGGCCAGATCGCCCATTACCTCGACCACCTCGTCGAAGGTTTCGCCCAGCCCCACCATGATTCCGCTCTTGGTCAGCACCAGCGGATCCATCTGCTTGGCGTTGCCGAGCGTCGCCAGCGCCCACTCGTAGTGATCCTGCGGCTGGACCGCGCGGAACAGGCGCGGCACCGTCTCGACGTTGTGATTGAGGATTTCCGGGCGGGCGTCCATCACGATCTTCAAGGCGTCGGGGTCGCCCTTGAAATCGGGAATCAGCACTTCTATCGAGCAGCCGGGGTGAACCTGCCGGATGCGGGTGATCACCATTGCGAAGATCGGCGCTCCGCCGTCCTTTCGCTCGTCGCGGTTCACCGACGTGATCACGACGTGCTTCAAATTCATCGCCTTGACCGCCTGGGCAACTCGATCCGGCTCCTGCCAGTCCATCGGCTCAGGCCGACCGGTCTTGATGTCGCAGAAGCGGCAGGAACGGGTGCAGGTATCGCCCATCATCAAAAAGGTGGCCGTCCCCTGTCCCCAGCACTCGCCGATGTTGGGGCACATCGCTTCCTCGCAGACGGTATGCAGCGTCTTCTTGCGCATCAACTCCTTGAGCGAATCGTAATTTTCACCGCTGGGTGCGCGCACCCTGATCCACTCCGGGCGGCGGCGCGGTCTGGCGGCGGCGTTGGCTTTTTCGAGCTTGTCTACGGTCATTGCATTGAACCCGTTCGATTGAATCGGCGTCGTAGATGGACAGCCAGATTATAGCGATGCTGGAGGACGGGGATCAACCGCAAGCAGGTCAGAAGGCCGCACCGGTTACCAGCCGGTACAGCATGATCAGCGCCCCGATCAGCGGCAGGATGGAGAACATCAGGCGGATACGCGGCCCTTCGACATAGCGAGTCAGTGAAGCGCCGAACTGTGCCCCCAGTGCAGCCCCGGTATGCATCACCAGCGCGATCATGATATCGACGTTGCCTTTGAGGGCGTGGGTCAGTGTACCGAACCCGGCGGAGATCATGATCTCGAACAGGTCGGTGCCGATGGCGATATGGGTCGGGATCCCCAGGATATAGACCAGAATCGGCATCCGGATAAACCCGCCGCCTACCCCCAGCAGCCCGGAAAGCAGGCCGGTCAGGAAACCGATCCCGATGATCACCCAGAGTGAGATCGACTCAATCCCCGCAACGGGGAAGGTGATCATCGGGGCCAGTTTGAAGCCCTGCACACGCTCGAAAAAGGGCCTGGTTTGCACCACATCGTGACCGGTATCAGGCTCAGTTTCTGCCTGACGGACAGCCCGCCGGCCTTCCCAGAACGTATAACCGCTGACTCCCATCATGATCATGATGTAGATGACCCCAACCACGAGGTCGATATTACCCATCCGCTCAAGATATTCGATGATGCGCGCCCCGACTTCGACGCCGGGAATGGCTCCGATCACCATCATCAGCCCCAGCTTGACGTCCACGTGCCCCATCGAGCGATGGCGCTTGGCGGCGACAATCGACTTGCCGGTCATATAAGCGAGATCGGTGCCGATTACGAAATTCATCGGCACACCGCTGAGGAACATCAATGGCCCGGCGATGAAGCCCCCGCCAACGCCAAAAAATCCTCCCATGATGCCGACCAGGAAGCCAATTGATGCCAGCAGTAAGGGATTGATAGTTACATCGGCGATGGTGAAGTGCATCGGGGGAAATCCTGATCTACTTGGACTTCTTCGGCGAGAACAGCCCGATCAGAAAGGTGGTGAGGATACTCAACAGGACGCCCTGGGCAGCGATCAGGACCAGGGCGACCGGGGCATACACAATCAGATTGGCATGAAACAGTCGGGTAAGAGGCTGGTTCAAGAAGCGCAGTACCACCAGGAAGTAGAGCACCAGCAAGGAACCGTAGATACCCAGCTCAATCGCCAATGAACCAACCACTCGTTTGAAGGATCGTTCTTCATCTGTCATGTAGCTGTACCGTGTATCGTGTGTGGTTTCCAGATTGCCAAAGAATTATAGCGGAAAACTACACCGGGGTGGAATCGAGCAGGCGGTCAGCGTTCGCCCCTGACCTCGGCGGCCATCTGCTCGAAGAAGGCGCACATGAATTGGTGCCGCTGCGCCGCCACCCGGCGTCCGCTTTCGGTATAGAGCCGGTCTTTGACATTCTTCAACTTGACGTGGAACTCGTGATGCGCGGTGTGGAGTTCATCACCGCCCGGAACGTAACTTTCAGAGACATCGGCCCAGAGCGGCTGATCGAGCCTGCCGCCGTAGGCGAATGCGCGCGCGATTCCCACTGCCCCAATCGCATCCAGCTTGTCGGCGTCGAACAGGACTTTGGCTTCGACCGTCAGCGGTTCGATCCCATTGCGAAACCGGTGGGCCTCAATCGCGTGCGCCACCGCTTCGACGATCTCCTCCGGCTGATCGGACAGAATGCGGCGCGCTTCGGCGGCGGCGATGATCGCGTGGTCGGTTTCCTGGTCGGCGTCTAATCCCTTCTCCTTATCCCCGGCCCGTGCCAGGTCGTGGAGCAGCGCCGCCGTCCGAACGATGGACATATCAGCGCCTTCCTGTTCGCCAAGCCGTTCGGCAAGTGCCAGCACGCGCAGAACATGGGAAAAATCGTGAGCAGAGTCGGCTTCTTCGTACAGGACGCGGGCTTCGTCGACGGTCAGCATGGTCTCCCTCTTTGAGCATCAGGCCGGTGGAAGTATACCACCCCGATCATGGATTGCCCCCTTTTAACCAATTTCTAACCAAAGACAGTACCCGGCTCATATTGACTCAGGTAAGAAGCCCCTTTACAATTCGAACATGTGAGCGTTTGAATCTCGTTTAAACAGTAAACTTAACCAATTTAATCCTGCAACACCGAGTGTAATTAAGTCCTGGACATTTTTACTAGGTAGATGGGATGCGGTAATGTACACCAGTAACGAGTTGATATTTCCTAATTATGCAATCCCTGTTGTCAGGGATATGCGCGGACCTGAATGGCGAAATCTGGTTGACAGGATTGTCGATCTCCCCGACGATGCCCCGGAAAAACTGGCCTTTGTGCTGATGATGGTCGACTTCGACGGCTGTATGGAATGTGAAACCGACAGCTACCGGGCGATGCGTGGATGTGTTTTGTGCGCCGCGCAGACGCTCCGGCGGTTCAGGGGATCCGATCACGAACTCCTGGAAATGTATACCCAGGCGCTTGACCAGATCGAGGAGTACCTGGAACAGGAGAAGGTCCGGCGGATCGCCTGATCTACCAGGAGAAACTGTTCAACGTACTGCGGCGGGTGGATCATCCATCCGCCGTTTCCTTTTTTCTCCTCGATTTTGCACCAACGGGACGATCACGGTATACAATAAGTCACTTCACTCGTCTGATTCTGGAAGCCTTGCATGTCATCTTCCCGCAAAGCTGATCGACCAACCGCACTGCTGGTCTACCTGGGAATTTTTCTTTTTATCCCCGTCTGGGATTTCTACGCCCTGTTTACAACGCTGCGATCCGGGTGGATCGCACGTGAGGATCAGAAAGCCCGTTCAGCCGCCCTGTATCCAATCCGCCGGTTGATCTTCCTGTGTGCCGCTTACGGGCTGGCATTGGCCGGAGTCGGCCTGCTGCGGGGCAGGATTGCACAGCCCGGCCCCTTCGGGATCGTGATCACCGGGCTGCGCCATCTGTCCGGGTTCAGCGCCTCGCAGGTCATCGATCCTGGTGTACCGGTTCCCGAGTTGACCCCGCCTTATTTGTCGAACTCTCTCTGGTTGTTCCTGCTTACCTCACTATGCACCGCGCTCTTTTCTGCGACTTTAGCTGCCCTGATCACTAGCATTCGCCGGGTTGGAAAACGCCATCGATCCCTGCACCGCTTATCGAATCTGCTGGTGTGGGCCGTGTCCGGCGGTCTTGTTGCCCCTGTCGGGGCAGTTTCGCTCCTGGTCATCCATGTGGCCGCGATCCGGATGGGGATCATCCCTGCCGATTATTCGGCAATTACCGGGGCGGCTTTCGGCTCCCGGATCGGCAGGCTGCTGATCCCGGCCTGCCTGATCGCGCTGTTTCCGGCGCTGGTTTGCACGCGGGCCGGTCTTTCGCAGTGGGAAGCCGCCAACCCGGAATCGCCTGCTTACCTGACACAAATGGCTATGGCTATGGCGATGGGGCGTGCATTCCTCGATCAGGCGGGCTGGATCGTCAGCAGCCTGATCGTCGTCGAAATGATCTTCCGCATTCCCGGCCTGGGCAGGCTGGCGTGGCAGGCGATCAGTCTGGCCGATGCGCCCGTGCTGGGCGGCGCGTTGAAAGTCTTTGTGCTGTTTATGCTGATCATGCGCACCCGCTCGGCGATCACCGCCGGATTTGAAAAAGTCAGCGATCTCGAAAACGAATTTCAACCCGCAAAACAATCCATTGACTGGGGCAAAG